>CAJFPU010000006.1 GCA_904418825.1 uncultured Romboutsia sp.
AAGCTAAATTAAAAAATATGACACCTGTAGAATACAGGTGCCATACGATTGTTTAGAGGGTCTTTTATTAAACTGTCTACTTTTTAGGTATCAGTTCATAATGAATAGTCCTCTTTTTTATTAAAAAATAAAATTTTAATTAAATAGATATTAAATTTTTATATAAAATAATGCACAAATAAAGATAATAAAAGTAAATAAGAAAGAATATTTAATATAAAATTAGTATTAGAATTTTTAGAACTAAAGAAGGTAAATTTAAAAATAAGTATTAATATAAATAAAACTATATACCCTGAATTAAAAATACTAGTATAAATAAATATGAATATTACATGAAGTAGAGAAAAAATTAAAGCTAATATTAATAATAAAAGATTGTATTTTGAGAATATAGGTAATAGTTTATTTATAAATTTTCTAAAAGACTTGTTTTCAAAATAATAATAAATATTTCTAAGTATATACATAGATAAATAAAGACATATAAAAATTGAGGCTACAATACCAAACAATAAACTATAGTTTTTAATCATTATAAAACCTCCATAAATATATTTTTAGAAATAAAAGTATACTAATAATATATAATATTTAAACTTAAATAATATGTTAGCATAAAATATGTAATAAATTTAAAAAGATATGTCAATATTAATGAATAGTTAAAAAAGGAGTGGAAATATATGAAAAAATATATAAAGTTTATTGTAATATTTACAAATTTAATCTTAAGTCTATACACATATCAAAAAGGATATTTTAATGTAGATGCTATTGAATTAGAAAATAAAATCGACTTATTAATTGAAAATCAAAATGTTCAAAAAGAATTAAATTTTCAAATTGAAGAAATACAAAATGAAATAAATTTAATTAATGAAAATATAAATAATGATAACAATCAAGAAGAAGTTGTAACGGTAAGTTTCATACAAATAGATAAAGTATCAAAAGAACAGATAAAAGAAATAGAATTAGAGAATTTAGAACAAAAGAAATCTGAATTAGATTCTAAATTACAAAATTATATTATAGAAGGTGTTAAATTAGAAAAGCAAATAGTAGAAGAAAAAAAGGAAGAACTTAGTTTAAATAATACTGAATATTTAAAAGGTGTATGGCCTATTGAATCATATAAACAAATAAGTTCTTATTTTGGAGAAAGAATTCATCCGATAACAGGTAAACAAAGTTTTCATAAAGGTATAGATATACCAGCACCACAAGATACAGACATTATATCTTGTGATGATGGCATAGTTTCATTTTCTGGAGTAATGAACGGATATGGTAATGTAATTAAAATAAAACATTTTGATGGAAAGGAAACTTTATACGCACATAATAATTTAAATATAGTAAAAGAAGGAGATATAGTCAAAGTTGGACAGGTTATTGCAAAAGTAGGTACAACTGGAAATTCAACAGGAAATCACTTACATTTTGAAACTATAATAAATAATGAAAATATAAACCCAATAAATGTTGTAAATTAGATTTAAGATTTAAAAATTACATATTACAGAAAAGATTTTGTATTTACAAAATAAAGTTTAAGAGAGTGTATACTTATAAGAGCATTTTTAATATATAAATCTTTCTCAGTATAGTATTTTGATAGTAAAATGTATATAGTTTCTAAATTGATATCTAAATTAAATCATAATATATAAGATGAAAAAATATAAAACAAAAGATATCAATAGATTGTATGGTAATATAAAAATAATATAAAGATATGAATAAATAACAAGAGCTTAGCTCTTGTTATTTATTATTTCAGAAATATATTCACAAATTTTATCTGGATGTATTGATTTTTTAAATTTATGCATATTATCTTTCATAAAAGTTATTAATGGTTCAAATTCTTTATCAACTATTTTATAAAATATATTTTCTAAATCATTTTCATCATTATAAATTAATCCAATTCCTTTATCGATTATAAATTTAGCGTTTTCTATTTCTTGGCCTACTTTAGGGGATCTCACTATAACAGGAGTATTAGCATATATAGCTTCAAATAAAGTAGCACCTCCAGGTTTTGTTATTATTAAATCACTTTCCTCTAATAATTCATGCATATTATTTACAAATCCTAAAACTTTAATATTATTAAGTGGCTTTTTTTCTGTAAGATTATTATATAATTTAGAGTTACTACCTGTAACTATTGTAATTTCTAAATTTTCCTTATAATTTCCAATAAAATTATCTATCCAATATATAAATTCTTCACTTACATCAAATAAACCTCTACCTCCTCCAAGCAATAATAATTTATACTTTCCCGGAGTAATATCTTTGCTATTGACATTAAAACTCTTACTGATTGGTACACCAGTTACTTTAATTTTATCAGGATGTATACCTTTTTGAACAAATCTATTTTTTATTTCACAAGAAGGAACAAAGTACATATCTGTATTAGGATAAACCCATTCTAAGCTATCTACAACATCAGTTATAACTGTTAATGTAGGAATATTTATATGGCTATACTTTTCTTTAAAATTATAAACACAAGCAGCAGCAAGTGGAAAAGTAGAGATAATTAAATCAGGATTAACTTTAAGTATGTATTCTATAAGTTTAGGTGTATACAATTTATGTGCTATATCATGTCTAGGATCGAAAGATTTTTTTAAATAATAATAGTAATTATATAATCCAGGTGTATACTTAGTATTATTTTCATAGAGTTTAATCATAGGCTTATTCATAATCGGTAAGCTTGCATCTATAAAATTTTCAATAAGTATATTTGAATCACTATATATTTCAAGAATATAATCTTTTATAGCTTTTGCAGCACTTATATGACCTGCTCCAAATTGAGCTGTAAGAATTAGTATTGTTTTATTATCAGTGCTCATTTACCATTCTCCTTAAATTTTCAAATATATTAATTATAGTATTATACATCTATAGAATATTTTAAGCAATAGTAATAAAAGTTATTATTAAAATGAAGGAAATATTTATTTAAGGTTGAAAAATATATTAAGAGGTGGAGTACATGGAAAATATATCCGATAAAGTTGAGCCGAACAATGTAAATTATTTTTTTGAGGTAGTTAAAATTATAATATATTCAATAATAGGAATAACAGTTTTTTTTATACCTGTAACTATAGATAATAATACAAAAACTATACTTCATCATATTGCATATAAACTACAGGTAAATTATAGAGAATTGTTACAAGTATGTACAATAATATATATGATAATAGGGGTTATAAAATCAATATTATTAAACAATGAAAAGAATTTAAAACAAATATATTCATATTTTAGTGGGTTTAGTATATTAATAGTGATAAATATATTTTATGATAAATACTCAATAGTATTATTAGATGATAATATATCTTTAATATTAGAAGAAACTATATTGAATTTAATTACTTTGTTGCCATTAAGTGCTATATTCATGCCATTTATATTAGATTTTGCTCTTTTAGATATAGTAGAAGGATATTGCCATAAATTAATGAAAAAGTTATTTAATTTAAGTGGAAAAAGTGCATTAAATATAAGTATGTATATATTTAATGATTGTTTTTGTGGTTACTTCATGACTAACTTATTATATAAAAGAGGTAGAATAAGACAAAAAGAAGCGTGCATTATATTATTAAATTTTTCTATATCTTCAATTCCGATTAGTAACTATATAGCAGAAGAACTTAATATAAATAAGATAAATTTTTTTATTTTATCTATATTTATACTAATTTTATCAAATACTGTATTATGTAGAATTTATCCAATAAATAATAAGAAACAATCATATTATATAAAAACTACGTATAAAGAATCATATTTTAAAAATGATAAATTAATCAATTCTATAAAAAAACATATTCATAATAAAGAAAATATAAATATATTTAAATCTATAATAAGTAATTTTGAAGAATCGATACATATAACAATAAATTTGATTCCTAACTTAGTTTTAATAATGTATTTAGGAAATATAATAATAAATAATACCAATATTGTACATAACATAGCTAATATATTTTGTTCTATTTTAGAAGTATTAAAATTTAATAATATAAATGAAATAAGTATATTTATAGTAAATGGATTTTTTAATGATATGACAGCAATAGAATTATTGAACAAGAATATATCATATACTAGTAAATTAATAATTGGGATAATATGTATATTAAAATGTACAAGTATAACTAGTAATATTTTATACTTAGAAAATAGTAATATTCCAATAAGCAAAGTTGAAATTTTAATATCATATATATTAAGAGTGATATTAATTCTATTTATATCATATATGATATTTTATTTATATAATATATACACTATTTAAAAATAAGGGAGGATAATATGGAAAATAATTATTTTAATATAAAACAAATACAAGAAATTTTAAATATTCCAAGTCCAACTGGATATACAACAGATATGTTAAATTATATAAAAAATGAATTAAATAATATAAATATAGATTATAAAATATCTAATAAAGGAGCATTGCTTGCAAATATTGAGGGAAAAAACGTTAATAAAAGTATAACATTTGCTGCACATATAGATACACTAGGTGCAATGATATCAAAAATAAAGCCTAATTCTCGTTTAGCTATAACTCAAATTGGTGAATATATAATGAATTCAGTAGAAGGAGAGAATCTAATTATTCATACTAGAGATGGTAAAAAATATGAAGGAACTTTACAAACTATAAAACCATCTATTCATATTGATGGAAAGGATGCTAAATATTTAAAAAGAGATTGTGAAAATTATGAAATAGTAATAGATGAACAAATAAATAATCCTCAAGACATATATAACTTAGGAATAAATGTAGGTGATATAGTATCATTTGATACTAGAACAAGAGTAACTAAATCAGGTTTTATAAAATCAAGGTATTTAGATAATAAGGCATCTGTATCAGCTATATTAAATGTTATAAGATATATAAAATTAAATAATATAGAACCTAAATATAATATAAATTTTTTATTTAGTAATTATGAAGAGGTTGGCCATGGAGCTTCAAGTTTTATTCCAGAAAATACAGCTGAATTCATAGCAGTAGACATGGGATGTCCAGGTGAAAATCAAAATTCATCTGAATATGGAGTTTGTATATGCACAAAAGATTCAAATGGACCTTATGATTATGATCTAATAAATAAACTTGTAAATATATGTGAGGAAAATAATATTAAGTATAAATTAGATATATATCCAAACTATGGTTCAGATGCAACTTCAGCATTAAAATCAGGAATAGATGCTAAGTTTGCTTTAATTGGACCAGGTATTTTTGCGTCACATGGATATGAAAGAACACATATAAGTTCTATAGTAGAGACTGAAAAATTAATAATAAATTATATAAAATAAATATAAATATAAAGAATGTTATCATAAATTAATGATAACATTTTTTATATTTATTTGAATTTTTTAATATGGTATATATTTTAGAAAATAATATTTATTAAATAATTAATATAGTAACCACATTTATATTTAAGCATATAATTATATTAGGTAACATAAGGTTTTTCTTATGGGGGAAAAAATACATCAAAAGGAGTTTTGACTTATTATGAAAAAGAAAAAAAAATCATCATGCTCATGTATACCTCAACAGGGTGTTTGTAATGATTCAATAGTAGAATCTTGCAAAGTAAATAAAACATGTAAGCCTGTTAATAATTGTAAAAAAACTATGAAAAAATATATAGAACCTATATGTAATGATTGTGAAGTAAAATTTGTGGATACATGCTCAGATTTAGCTTCTAAAGCTGAAGAGTTATTTGAAAAAGCATTAGAACATCAAAACATAGCGGAAGAAGCACTAGAACAAGCAAAAAAATATGAAAAAGAAGCAAAAATATTAGAATCAGATGCACAAAACTTAATGAATAAAGCTAAAAATACAGAAAAAGAATCTAAAGCAGCAAAATGCAAAGCTGAACAGTTATTAGAAAAATCAGAAAATCTTTGCCAAGAAGCTAAATGTTTATATAAACAAGCTGAAGTAGCACAAGTTCAAGCTCAAGAAAATTGTGAACAAGCTAAATGTTTATATGAAAAAGCTCAAGTTTATAATGAAAAAGCTAAAGAACTATATTCTCAAGCTATTAAATGTGATGAAAAAGCGTTAAAATGTTATAAAAATGCTGGAGAAAAAATAAAAGAATATGAATTAAAATCTAACAAATGTGAAGAAATGATTAATAAATGTAACATGAAATTAAATGAATGTAGTTACAAGGAAACAAAATGTAATGATACAATGAAAAACCATGTAAAAATGGATAAATGTAAACCAAATTGTAATAAAGATTATGAAGAATATAATTGTGGATGTAACTATAGTAATAAATTAAAATATAATAAATGTGAAGAAATGACTAATGAATGTAATTACAATGAAACAAAATGTAATAATACAATGTATAAGTATGTAAAAATGGATAAATGTAAACCAAGTTGTAATAAAGATTATAAAGAATATAACTATGGATGCAATTATGACAATAAAAAACAAAATAAAACAAAATACAATATGAATAATATGTGTAATATGAATAACATGGAAAATGAAGATGAAATAATATATATAGATAATGAAGACTTATATATGGATAATTGTACAACTTATGTAAGTCCTATGTATGATATGTATCAAATGCAATATATGGGAGATTTTGCACAACAATATCCTACATTAGATATGCCGTATATGAATTGTTATATAGATCAATATCCAGATGTAAATGATATGTGGATGAACTATTGTATGATGATGCAAAATATGATGCAAAGTATGAAGAAATCAAAAAAATTATATTAAATTAAAGAATGCCTACTACAGGCATTCTTTTTATTTGTTATAAGTTATTTTTACATTTAAAAAAATCTTTAATGACTACTTTAATAATTCTTTTTCTATTAATTTATAAAAATTTTCCATCATGCTATTAAATTCTTTTGTCTTTTGCATGTAATTTGATACTAGGGGTAAATTAAAAAAATCATTATAATCTCTATTTAATTGATTTAGTTTTTTAGAAGCATCTTCTAAAGTGTAGCTTGAATAGATATTATTTTTTTTATTAATATACATATCAAATTGTCTTTTTAAGTTTTTATTTTTATCTAATTCTAACTTACTTTTATTCATAGATTTAAATTCATTTGTATTTTTTATAAATAATGCTACTTCTTTTGATAATTGATTTATATTCATATAATATCCTCCTTAATACTATAAACTATATATTATAGTTTATAGTATTAAGGCTTGTAATAGACTAATAATTAAAATATAAAAAAATTTAATTAAATATTTATAAAAGTGTAGCAAAAATAATTAAAAACTAATAATATATATAGTATTAAATAAAGACTTAAAATAAAATATCATCGTGGAAAGGAGGCCTTTATGACCTCCTAAATTTTGGTTAAATCACTTAAAAACTGTTCGAATATTATTCCATCATTTCTATCACTATTAAACTTAGAAGTATATTTAACTACTTTATATATAAAATCAGTTGCAACATTAAGACAATATTCTAAATTAAATCCTCTACATATCATAGCACATACTATAGAGGTGAAAATATCTCCGGTTCCACTATAAGAGCAATTATTGTATTTTATAGAAGTAAAAAATATCTCTCCACTAATTTTATCGTATGCTATATTTGAAATATTGCTTCCTTCTAATATTCCTGTTATTATAACTTTATCAGGTCCTAAATTAGAAATATCTTTAGCTATTTCAACAATTTCACTACGACTAAAATCATGCTTTGTGATATCTCTTCCAGTTAAAAAGCATGCTTCTGTTAAGTTAGGAGTAGTTAAGTTAGATAATTTAACTAGTTCTTTGATTTTAAGACAAGATTCTTCATTGAATATAGGATATAATGATCCATTATCTCCAAGTATTGGATCTACAACAATAAAAGCTTTAGGATTTTCTTTTATAAATTTAGAAACAATATCTATTTGAGCAATAGATCCTAAAAATCCGCTATATATACAATCAAAATTTACATTTAAATCTTTCCATACTTTACAATAATTATCCATTTCATTAGTTAAATCCAAAAAGCTAAACTTAGGATATCCTGTTTGACTAGAAAGTATAGATGTTGGAAATGGACAACATTGAATTTTTAATGCTGATATTATAGGTAAAGCAACTGTCAATGAGCATCTGCCAATTCCTGATAAGTCATTTATTGCAGCTATTTTTTTCAAACTTACGTAACACCTCCATAAATCTTAAAAAATTATATGTAATATATATATAATTATACAATATATATAAAAAAAATATAAAGTAAATGAAAAATAGTTATTTATTTTATAAATTTATTTGGACATAATAAATAAAAAAGAATTTATAATAATTAACTAATGTGCTATTTATCAGGAGGTGTGGTTTTGAGTAAGCTTAAAATAAAAAATAAGTACATTAAAATTATAATCATGTCTTTATGTTTAATTTTACCTTTAAGTTTGGGGTTAATAGTATCGAAATTAAATTCAAATAAAAGTGAAATGGAAGCAATAAAGATAGAAGAAGATGATAATATAAAACAACAATATCAACTTCTTTTACAAAATTTATTTGATTATAGAAACAAAGCAATATTAGAACAAAATGAAGAAATATTAAAAGGACTTTATGAAACTGAAAAAAAGACAGGACTTTGGGCGTATGAACATGAAGTAGAAAAGATGAAATATTTAAAAAATTGGTCTAGTAAACAAGGTGTAGTATTTAACGATATAAAGACTACTGTAAAAATAAGAAAAGTAAAACAAAAAGAATCTGATTTATATGGAATAATATGTAATGTAGCTACAGATTATAATTATTCTTATGAGAATGAAAAAGATATTAAAAATACATTTAGAATGGGTACAGAACATTATTTAAATATAAAAATAAAAGATAATGAATCTATTATAACTAAAGAATGGTACACTGATCCATTTGCAGATTCTTTAAATTTAGAAAATATTAAATCTGATGATATAAGAAATTATATATTAGCTCAACAAAAACCAGAGATTGAGTTAACAAAAGAACAAGAAAAAGCTATAGATTATGCTCATAGATATTGTGGAGTGTCAATTGAAGAAGAATTTGAATTTAAGTTCAACAAAGATTATAAAAACTTTAATCCAGATGGAGGAGATTGTGCAAATTTTGCATCACAAATAATGTATGAAAGTGGAAGATTTAAGAAAAATTCTATATGGAATTATCATAATAGTAGTGGAACAAAAGCTTGGGTAAATGCACAAGGATTTAAAAATTATATATTAAATAGTGGTAGAGGCAGTATAATAAGCAAAGGGTCTTATGAAGAAATATATAAAGAATCTTATAATCTAAGACCAGGTGATTTTGTAGCATATGAGAAAGGTGGAAGAATAACTCATGTATCTACAGTAACAGGGGTAGACTCTAAAGGATATGCATTAGTAACGTGTCATAATACAGATAGATTATTAGTACCATGGGATTTAGGATGGAGTAACAAAGCCATAAGATTCCATTTAATAAGAGTGCACTACTAAGTGTTAAAAGTATTATAAATTAATTAATATTTGACAAATATATGTATATATGATAAAGTAGTAATAAGGTTACAATAATTGTGACTAAATAATTGTGTTTTTTTAGGAGGATTTATCAATGAAAACTGGTGTAGTTAAATGGTTTAACAATGAAAAAGGATTTGGATTTATATCTGTAGAAGGTGAAGGAGATGTTTTCGTACATTTCTCAGCTATAACTGGTGAAGGATACAAGTCTTTAGAAGAAGGGCAATCAGTTCAATTCGACGTAGTTGAAGGAGCTAAAGGTCCTCAAGCTGCTAACGTAGTTAGATTATAATCTAAAGTTCATATATATTAGTAATTCTAGTAATATGTGAAACACAGCCGCCTACAAGCGGCTTTTTTAATTTGAATAAATTTTCATATAAATATATTAGAATTTAAAAATAATACTAAATGTGTTAAAATTAAGTTATAGAAGAGATTGAAATATACCATATAGATTAGAAAATTATTAGCATATATTATATATGGATATATGGAGGTATAAATAGTGAATATATTATTTTTTTTAACACCAAAAAGTGAAGTTGCATACATATACGAAGACTACACAATGAGGCAAGTTTTAGAGAAGATGGAATATCATAGATACTCATCTATTCCAATTATAAATAAAGAAGGTAAGTATGTTGGAACAATTACTGAAGGTGATCTATTATGGGATTTAAAAAATAGATTTTTCTTAGATTTAAAGTCTATAGAAGATATACCAATAACAGATGTCAAGAGAAGAAAAGATAATAGACCTGTGTCTATAGATGCTAATATAGAAGACCTAATATCAAAGTCTATGAACCAAAATTTTGTTCCAGTTGTAGATGATAAAGAAACATTTATAGGTATAATAAAAAGAAGAGATATTATTGAATATTGTTATGATAAAACAAAAGCCTAGTCATATAACTAGGCTTTTGTTATTAATCGTGATATTTAACAGTATCATTGTATTTAGATTTTAAGTTATTTAATTCTTTGCTGTAAGCTTCACTTTGTTTTTGATACATTAAACTTTTTTCTATTTCTTTTTTAACTTCTTCGTATTCAGATTCTCCACCAGCTTGTATATTTTCTAATTTTATTAAGTGATATCCAAATTGAGTTTTAACAGGTCCAGATACTTCTCCATTATTCATATTGAATACAGCTTCTTCAAATTCAGGAACCATTTGACCTCTAGTAAAAGTACCTAAATCTCCACCAGAATCTTTAGATGGGCAAGTAGAGTGAGCTGATGCAGCATCTTCAAAAGTTATTTCATTATTATTTATTTTATTTAATACATCATTAGCTAATTCTTCAGAATCTACTAATATATGCTTAGCAGATGCTGATTCTGGTTTATTAAATCTAGCTTTATTAGCTTCAAAGAAGGCTTTCTTTTCTTCTTCAGTTAATGTAACATTAGATAAAACTTTGTTTATAGCATATTGTTTTAGCATATTTTCTTCTATTTTTTTCATTTCAGCTTTGAAATCTTCATCATTATGTAATTGATCTTCCTTAGCTTGCATATAGAATAATTCTTGGTTAACTAAATCTTCTAGTAATTGTTTTTTACCTTCTTCAGTTTGGAAATGCATAGCTTGATATGGATCTAAGCTTTTTAAAGCACTTTCAACATCTAAATTAGTTATTTCTTTTTCTCCAACTGTAGCTAAAATCTTTTTTTCCATAAATAGTAACTCCTTTAGTTTATTAATAATATCTTTTAATATAAATAATAACAGAAAAAACTATACATGTCTAATATTTCCAATAATTTAAAAAATATGTATTAATATCTAAACATTATAACTAAAAGTAATAAAGAGGCTAGTATTCCAACAAGACCTTCTTCGATTTTATATTTAAATAATTTAGTATAAGAGATGTATAAATACATAAATATGAATATTACCTTAAATGATAAAAATAATAGATTAGTTGGATATATTAAGCTAAATAATGTAGAAATAAAAGCAGTTAGAGTACTTATTCTATAATATAGTGTTAGAGATTTAATATTTTTGTTAAAAAACATAATAATTAGTATGTAAGTTAAAGTTATAACACAATATAATGTTACTAGAGTAGATTTTATAAATGGATCAGAAACAAAAACTAATTCATACCAAATTATTGGCCAAAAAGACAAAAACAAAAATTTAAAATAATTATCAATTAATTTAGTATTTATCATTATAATATATCCTTTCATAATTATTTGAATAGTAAATTATATACTATAATAGTATTAAAATTTATAAAAAAGTTAAATATTACCTATTTAATATAATATATATTATTATATACGAAAATCATTATATGAAACACATTTTTAAAGTAAAATACTAATATAAGGGGGATATAGATAATATGTATAGATATTATACCAAAGGTGTATGTTCAAAGTCTATTTTAATGGATATAGAAGAAGATAGATTGAAAGATGTTATATTTGAAGGTGGATGTAGTGGAAATTTAATTGGTATAAAACATTTAATAGAAGGTAAATCAATAGATGAAATAATTGTAGTGTTAGAAAATATACCTTGCAAAAACAGAGGAACATCTTGTCCAGATCAGCTGGCAAAAGCTCTTAAAATTTATAAAAAATATGTTCTTAATAGATAAAAAAACTTCTACTTTAAGTAGAAGTTTATTGTTTGTTAACTAAGATAGCTATTTTAGCATCTGGATTATAGCTAATTTGAACCATTTGATTTTTCTTAAGATTTTCAAAATCTTCCCCACCATAAGCTATTTGTAATTTAACAGGAAGTTTTCCTTGTTTTATTATAGCAGTGTATTCATTTTTACCTTTTTTCTCAAGATTTATTAAGTTACCTACATAAGGTTTAAAGTTTTGATATTTTTTGCTACTATTTTTTATGTAGAAATAAGTTCCAATAGCTATTAATATATTTACTAATAATGTAATCCAACCTGATGTTTTAGTCATTATTCCAGCTATTAATACAACAACCATTAAAATAATAGGAACTATAGCCTTCTTTAAAAGTAATTTTCCCATTATTTCATTAGCTTTTCTCTCTGGACCAGTCATTGTTTTTGATCTAGCGAAAGATTCTGCAAATTTGTTTGTGAATCCCATATTGTTCCTCCTAATCATGATAATTACTTATTCATTATTGGTATTTTGATTAAAACTAAAAGAGTCTTTGTATTTATTATATACAAGTTTTATATTAACATTTATATTTAATCAAATCAAAATATATTAATTATTTTATCATAAAGTTATAAAAAAATAAATAAATCAGACAATAAAAATATATCAAAATAGTAAGATAAAACATCTTACTATTTTGATATTAATTATTTAACTGCTGCAATAACACTTATCTCAACTAATAAGCACTCTCTAGCCATTTTAGCCTCAACACATGCTCTAGCAGGAGCAAATCCTTCTTCGATCCAAGCATCCCAAACTGAATTCATATCTTTAAAATCAGCATTTATATCTTTTAAGTATATAGTAGCTGATAATATGTGATTTTTATCAGAACCATATTGATTTAATAAGTCTTCTATTTTAGATAAGATAGCAGATGTTTGTTCTTTTACATCACCTTCAGAATGGACTTGACCACATAAATATAATGTATTATTATGAAGAACAACTTTACTCATTCTTTCTGTCGTTTCGAATCTTTTAATTTCCATATGCATAGACCTCCAAAAAGTATATGTATAAATTATATTATATATATAATTAATAATCTATATATTTACTTAAATTCAGTCATTAAAATATAAAATTTTTACATAAAGATATAAATAAATAATAAAGTTAATAATATTATTATTAAAATATATAAATCTAATTAATATAAGTATGATATAATTTTAAACAAGTAGAATTTTAGCTAGGAGGAATAAAAGATGTCTGACGATAGAATAATTGATTTTAATGATTTAAAAAACAAAGTAAAAGATTCAGATGTTGATAAGTTTGAACAATATATATATAATTTATACTTCTCTGTAATGGACGGAAGTATGACTATGGCTGAATTTTCGAGAAAAATTTTTGATTATATGAAAGACAATAATATATCTCAAGAAAAATTTATGAATATACAAAAAAAATTCATGGAGAGATATGGTATGGATTCTGAAGAAGTAGAAAGACAACTTAAAAGTTTTGGAATAGATCCTTCAATTGCAGGAATGAATAATATAGATTTAAATAATATAAGCAGTGAAAATTTAGAATCTATTAAAAAGAGTGCAGGATTTTATGAAAAGTATGGAAGTAAAATAACTCCTAAAAGTTGTATAACTACATATATAAAAAATGATGTAAATGATATTGAAGTAGTTATAGATCAAGAAAAGATTATGCTGTTTAGCAGTAAGAAAATAAATCTTATGGATGCAGAACTTAATGAATTTTTATTAGCTTATAAAAATATGTTTAATAAAAAAATAAAGGTAGTTTTATGTGAAAATTATACAGGATATGATTATTAATAAAAAGCTCATCTTAGTGTGTAAGATGAGCTTTTTTATTATTTTATTTCTTTAACGACTTTAATTCCATTTTGTATCATACTATTTAAAAATACTATATTTAATAATTCAGCAGGATGGACATTATCTATATTGTAGGTATCAACTAGATTTATAGGAACTATAATGTTTTTATTTATGTTGTTTTGGTTAAAGTAAGATTTTAATGTTATAGCTAATTGATAGATACATATATCTGTACAATCACCTATAATAATTATATTATCAGTATTATTAAAACTTAAATCATCTAAGGCAAAAAAACCATTAGTTGAATTTTTCTTAACTATTTTTATATTTTCTATAAATTTAAGTTCATCAACTATTTCACATTCAATAGTATTTTCAATACAATGAGTAGGATAATTTAAAAGTTCTGTAGATTTATTTGTGTGATAATCAGTAAAAGCTATTATACTTTTTATATCATTTGACACGGATTTTGTAAAATTAACTATAGGATTTATAAGATTTTCTATTCTAGGAGAATAAAGGGCTCCTCCTTTTGCAAATCCATTATTAATATCTACTATGAATAAATCTGTATTGTTTAAATTTAAGTCAGATAAATTCATTATAGGTAAATTATCTAAATTACTTTTTAAAGATTCCAATTCACTTAATAAGTTATTCATATATATACACTCCAAATACATATTTTACTTAAAATTTTACATAATAATATGCATAAAGTCAACACTCCTGTAAAGACAGAGAAAGCTATTTATGTATCTTAGAAATAACTTTTTTATTATAACTAAAATAGCAATTTTGCAATAATTGTTATTATAGGTAGTGATATTAATGTACGCACTATAAATATAATAAATAAATCTTTTAATTTAAGTGGAATATCTGATTTTAATATAACTGCTCCTGTTTCAGTTAAGTATATCAACTGAGTTATAGATAATGTACCTATTATAAATTGTGTTATCTGACTTACTTCATTTCCAGATACCATTATTGATGGTAAAAACATATCTGTAAATCCTACCAATACAGCAGGTGCAGCAGCTGTTGCATCAGGTATACCTAATAAATTAAGTATAAATACTACTGGTATCGATATAATATTGAAAAATGGAGTAAATTCTGCAACTATTAAAGCAAGTGTACCCCAAGCCATAACAAGCGGTAAAAGTGCTAAGTACATATCTATTACTGTTTTACATCCATTTATCATAATTTCTTTAAATGATGGGGCAGTATAAGCTCTATCTATTGCTTTTTTTAGTCCAAAGCTAAATAAGTTAGTTCCTGATGGTACTAATTCTTCTTTTAAATGTTTAATATTGTTATATGTAGAATTTTCAAATTTATTTAATGGATATATACGTGGCATAATCAAAGCACAAGCTAATGATGCAAGACATACTGTTAAATAAAAGGGAACAAACATTGGCATAAATCCTAATTGGTCAGCTATAACTGTTGAAAATGGTAAAGAAACTAAAGAGAAACAAACAGAAATTATACATGCTTCTTTAGCAGTATAAAAACCTTGTTTATATTGAGTATCAGTAATCATTATTCCTAAAGTACCATCTCCAAGCCAAGATGAGATTGCATCTATAGCAGCACGACCAGGAACTTTAAATAACTTATACATAGACTTAGATATTAAAGTTCCAAGTAAGTCCATAAGTCCAAAGTCAACAACTAGTGGTAATAAAAATCCAGATACTAAAAATATTGCAAGTAAGCTAGGTAGTAATCCAAGAACAACTTCACCAGTAAGTTCTGAGTGTATAATTTCAGGACCAACTTTGAATACTGTCATAAATATAAATAGTGCACCTAATAGTCTAAATATTAGCCATAGTGGAGATACATTTAATATATTATTTATAAATTCATTTTTTATATTTATAAACTTACTAATAACTGATAATATAGCTGATGCAAGTATAACAACTAAAGCTATATTAATAAGATAGTCAGCTGCAATTATTTTTATTAATTCAGCTAAAAAACCGATTCCTATATTAATAGGAGATAATCCATCAAGTTTAAATAAGTTACCATATGGAAGTGGTATTACAAATAAAAATAATCCAAATAATGATGGTATTAAAAATTTAAACAAGTTTTTACTTTGATTTTCATTTGTAGATATAATAGTTTTTTCCATAAATATTCCTCCTTTATTATTAAGTATTAGTAAAAAATTATAATAAAAAAAGTCCCTTGGTTAAAAACCAAGAGACGAAATATCCGCGTTACCACTCTAATTAATAAAACATATAAATATGTTTTATTCACTCAAATCTGTTAAGGCTAGATAGCCTGTTACCATACTTAGTTTCAAGTAACATTCTCAAAAGCTCTCTTCAATTAAACTTCATTACCAAGCTTCCACCATCCTTGGCTCTCTATAAAATCCATTTAATATACTCTCTTTATCACTGAATTTAATATATTAACTTTTCTAATATATTAAATCAACTTTAAATAAAAGTCAATTATATATTTAAATTATTTGAAAATTTATATAAAAGACAATAATTGAAATATTAAAATGAACTTAATAAAAAGTATTTCGTAACATAAATTAAAACTTAAAATAAAATAATAATGTAAAGTCAACATTTGTGGGGGTGAATATATGTCTATAAATGATATATTTAAAGAAATGTTTAGTGAAAAAAAGAGAGAAAGAGAACTTAAATTTCAACAAGAGATAATTAGAAAATCATTACAAGATCAAGGTCATAATATTAATGACTTTGAAAAAGGACTAGAACTTTTAGAGATTGAAGATTATGAAAATGCAATTTTATATTTAACACGATGTGCAGATAATGATAATTCTCAAGCTCAATATGAATTAGGACTATTACTTAAAGAAGGATTAGGAACAGATAAAGATACAGTTAAAGCTAAAGAATATCTTATAAAAGCTTATAAAAATGGATTTAAGAGGGCGGGACTTTTATTAAGAGAGCTTAGATATGAAGAAAATGAAAATCTAAAAAAAGATATAGATATAGAATTTGAAAATAAGATAAGTGATTTAGGATTTACTATAGATATTCCAAAGAATTGGATTAAATTAGATCCTAAAAATAAAAATTGTTTTGATGCAGTAGCAATAGACAGCTTTGATGAAGATATTATATTTAATATAAAGATGCAAGTTTTTTTTATTGAAATACCGGATAATATGTCTTATTGTATAGACTTAGAGAGGATAGCAAATAATATGGGATATATAGAATCTGTGAATTTCAATAATGGGAATTGTAATGGAAAACTCATATGTGGTGAGGGTATAGATGGAACCTATGAGTATATATTTGTATCTAAAGGTACAAGGGGAATTTATGATTTAAGAGTAATTGTAGATAAGTATTTAGAACCTATATATGAAGGTATAATTGACCATATTATATATAGTTTTGATATAATAGATAAGATATAAATTTGTAATAAAGAAGAGTTATCCAAATGGATAACTCTTAGTTTTTAGAATTTTTAATTTCTTCAGCTAAGTTATTTAAATATTCCCATCTTTCGTATTTATGTTCAAGTTCAGCTTCAGCATTGGCTTTTTCATTAAGTATTTCTTGAAGCTTTACAAAGTCAGTTGCAAATTTAATAGAATCGCTTTCTAGTTTTTCTATTTTTAGTTCAAGTTTTTCGATATCATTATCTATAGTTTCAAATTCTCTTTGTTCATTGTAAGTAAATTTAAGTTTTTTATTTGATTTAGGTTTTTCTTTTTTAGTAGGTATTTTTTCTATATTTTCTTTAACATCTTCTTTGAATTCAATACCTTGAATCTCTCTATATATACTGTAATCACTATAATTTCCAGTAAATATATGAATTTTACCAATACCTTCATAAGCAAATATTTTATTACATATTCTATCTAAGAAATATCTATCATGAGATACTGTTATTACTACTCCATTAAATTCATCTAAATAATCTTCTAATATATTAAGTGTAGCGATATCTAAATCATTTGTAGGCTCATCAAGTAAAAGTACATTAGGAGCTAACATTAATGTTCTAAGTAGATGAAGTCTACGTCTTTCGCCTCCCGATAAATTTCCGATAAAGCTATATTGCATAGTAGAATTAAATAAAAATCTTTCACACATTTGAGAAGCAGATATTTTAGTACCATCTGATGTTTCTATATAATCACTAGCTTCTTTTACATAGTCTATAGCTCTCATATCAGGATGCATATGAGAATCATCTTGACTAAAGCAACCTATTTTAACTGTTTCACCTATTTCTATATGGCCACTATCTGGTAAGATATCTCCATTTAATATTTTAATAAGTGTAGATTTACCCATACCATTTTTACCTATAATACCAATTCTATCATTACGAGCTATTGTATAATCTAAATCATCAATAAGAACTTTATTATCAAATTTTTTAGATATATGATGCATCTCAATTATTTTTTTACCAAGTCTTTTAGAACCAACAGATATATCCATTTTTTCATCAGGAGTATAGGTATCTCTATTTACTAATTCATCAAACCTTTGAAGTCTAGCTTTTTGTTTAGTGGTACGAGCTTTAGCACCGCGTTTTACCCAAGCAAGTTCTTTTCTTATTAAATTTTGTCTCTTTTCTTCCATGCTAGATTCAAGAGCTAGTCTTTCCATTTTCTTTTCTAAGAATGCAGAGTAGTTACCATCATAACTAAATAGTCTACCTTTATCAAGTTCTATTATTCTATTAGAAACTCTGTCTAAGAAGTATCTATCGTGAGTTATCATAATTAAAGATCCACGTCTTGAATTTAGATATTCTTCTAAATAATCAATAGTATCATTATCTAAATGGTTTGTAGGCTCATCTAATATTAATAATTCACATGGAGTAATAAGAGCAGATGCTAAAGAAACTCTTTTTCTTTGCCCACCAGATAATTCCTTAACTTTTTGACTAAAATTAGTTATACCAAGTTTAGTTAAGACAGTCTTAGCCTCGCTTTCTAAGTCCCAAAGGTTAAGAGTATCTATTTTTTCTTGTAATGATATAAGTTTATTGTTTAAATTCTCACTATAATTGTTAGCTAAAGCTGTTAGTGTTTCTTCATATTCAAGTAAAAGTTTCATTTCACTAGAAGTACCTTTAAATACCTGTTGTAAAACTGTAAAATCCTCGTTATAGTCGGGATTTTGAGGTAGATACTCAACTCTAACTTTATTAGCTTTTATGATAGTCCCATTATCAGCAACTTCAGCTCCAGCTATAATTTTTAAGAGAGTAGATTTACCTGTACCATTAACGCCTATAATTCCTATTTTCTCACCATCATTGATGCCAAGAGAGATATCTTTAAGTAAGATTTTTTCTGAATAACTCTTACTTATATTTTCTAATGTCATTAAATTCATAATATCACCTATATTTTAAATTTTTATTATAGTTTTTTCGAAATGTTTTATAGTTTAGATTTTCTAGTAATATTTAAAAGTACATTATTTTTTATAATAAATCTTTTAACATAAATTATAATAAATATTGAAATATATATTATCTAGTAATAGAATTTAAACTATTATAGCTATTGTATAAAACTATATATATTATAACTCATAAAAATAAGCTAGACTAATAATATTTAGAAATATTTAAAATGTATAATATAAATATAAAACATTTATATAAAGTTTAAAGTATAAAATTATAACTACGAGGTGATAAGTATGAAAGCTGAAAAAAGTGAAAATATAAAAAATGGAATTGAAGAACTTACTTACGCACAAGATAATATATCGATAGAAACAGTTGTGTCAGAAATGTTAATAGAGAAGAACTTAACAATATCTACAGCTGAGTCTTGTACAGGAGGGCTTGTAAGTGCTACACTTATAAATTATCCAGGTATATCTTCTGTGTTTATAGAAGGATGTGTTACATATTCTAATGAATCAAAAATAAATAGATTAGGTGTAAATCCTCATACATTAGAAGTACATGGTGCTGTTAGTGAAGAAACTGCTAGGGAGATGGCAGAAGGTATTGCTAAAAATTTCAATACTAATGTAGCTATATCTACTACTGGAATAGCTGGTCCAGGAGGCGGAACTAGCGATAAACCTGTAGGGCTTGTTTATATAGGAATTTATGTAAATGGTAAAACTACAGTAAGTAAATATATATTACCTGGAAATAGAGAAGAAATTAGACTTAGAGCTACTAAATATGCAATTAATGATTTAAGATTAAGATTATTAGAGTTATAAATATAGAAAAATAAATGGTGTTGATAAATTCAACACCTATACAAAGTTTGTTATACTAAAAGATTTTACTGTATTTTTTAATATAGAATCTAGTATATAATTTATAACACTACTACAAACATGTACAGAAAATAATAAATCATTTCTATGGTCTAAAATATGTTGATATTCAATGTATAAAGAATTAAAAAATTCACCAAATGAATCATATTTTACATCATTAGCTTTAAATTTATCTAAATTAGTTTCCTTAGCTATAGTATTCAATTCAGTTTCATAAGAAATATGTTTTTTCATACTATGTTTAAATTCCCATCTGTAGCTATGTGGTACGCAGAAAAAATCACATAAAAAATGACATATAACCCCTAATTCTTGGCTTAATCTTCCAACTGAAAAGTATTTAGATAAACAATTTAAATTAAGGTTACATAAATAATTTACTTTAGATTCAATCATATCATAAGATTCTTTTAAATAATGTTTCTTAAAAAAATATTTAGATGATAAATCTGGTTTTATATTTCCATAAATGAAATGTTTTTCATTAATGAAAAAATGTTTATTTGTATCTATATTATTAACTATTGATTTTGCTATTAAAGTATGGGTATTTATAAGCATTTTTACACCTCGATTAAAATTAGAGTTATAAACAATTTAATGGTATCAATAATATTAGCTATTTACAATATGTAAAATTTTTAGTAAGATTAAAATTTGATTATATTAATATTTAATTATTGTGTAATTTTAAATAAAGTATAAATATATTGACATAAATAAAATAAGATGATAATTTTATTTGTATGAAAATGATTATCAATAGTTAAAATATAATAAATAAATTTAATTAATATAAATTTTATTTATGTTAAAATTAATTGAAGTATAGATTAATAATATTTTAGTCAACAATATTATTAATAAATCGATTATAATAAACATTGTATATTACAAAATAAATAGTAATGGAATTTATACAAAATTCAATTACTATAATTTATAGCGGGTATATATTAAGGAGGTTATATATGAAAATTAAATTTAAAAAAGTATTAAGTATTTTAACTTTAACAATTCTAATGGTTACAGGTTGTAATTCAAATACTAATGATAAGTCAATAAGTAGTAAAGATAAAGAAGATAAAATAAAAGTAGTTACTTCATTTTATCCTATGTACTTATTAACTTCTAATGTTGTTAAAGATATAGATAATGTAGAATTAATAAATATGACAGATTCATCTACAGGATGTTTACATGATTATTCATTAACTACAGATAATGTAAAGCTGTTAGAAGATTGTGATATATTTATAATAAATGGTGCAGGGATGGAATCATTTTTAGATAAAGTATTAAAACAAAATCCAGATTTAAAAATAATTGATGCAAGTGAAGGAATAGAGTTAATAAAATCAGATTATACACAAGAGTCAGAGGATCATGATCATGACCATGACCATGTACATGACGAAGAATATAATCCTCATGTTTGGTTAAGTGTAAAAAATGCTATAAAACAAGTAGAAAATATAGAAAATAAACTTATAGAATATAATTCTATAAATAAAGATATGTATATTAAAAATACTAAAGAATACGTAGCGCAATTAACAAATCTAGATAATAAAATACATAGTGAATTAGACAATATAGAAAATAAAAATATAGTTACATTCCATGAGGCTTTCCCTTATTTTGCTAAAGAATACGGACTTAATATAGTTTCAGTGGTACAAAGGGAAGCAGGATCAGAGCCGAGTGCGAAAGAGTTACAAGAAACTATAGAAAAAATTAAAAATTTAGATGTTAAAGCTATATTTGTAGAGCCACAATACTCAACAAAAGCAGCAGAAACTATATCAAAAGAAACTAACGTTAAAGTATATACATTAGATCCTATAGTTACTGAAGAATCAAAAAATTCTTCATATATAGATATCATGAATAAAAATTTAGAAACTTTAAAAGAGGCGTTTAAATAATGGAATTTAAAAATAATAAATCAAATTGCAATAAATGCAGTAATGGATTATGTTGTACTAAAATAGAAAACTTATGTGTTAAAAAAGGAAATCAAGAAATTTTAAAAAATGTAAATCTGCATATACACTGTGGGGAACTAACAGCATTAATAGGAGCTAATGGTGCAGGGAAAAGTACATTGCTAAAAGCGATTCTTGGAGAAAATGAATATTCTGGAAGTTTAACATTTGTAGATGGAAATGAAAAGATGTCAAGAAAACCAATCATAGGATATGTACCTCAAAAGCTTGACTTTGATTATAGTTCTCCAGTAAGTGTACTTGATGTATTTGCATGTACACAAAGTAATAGACCGGTTTACTTTTCACATGATAAAAAAGTAAAAGATATAGCACTAAGAAGTCTAAGAAAGGTTCAAGGAGAAAACCTTATAAATAAAAGGTTAGGAGTGTTATCAGGAGGAGAGCTTCAAAGAGTTCTTTTAGCTCTTGCTCTTGAACCAATACCAGATATATTATTATTAGATGAACCTGTGTCAGGTATAGATCAAAATGGACTTAAATTATTTTATAGTATAGTATCTAATCTTAGAGAAAACTATGATTTATCTATAATACTAGTTTCTCATGATTTAAATGTAGTATATGAATATGCAGATAGAATTGCATTTTTAAATAATAAAACCATTGAATGTGTAGGAAAACCAGAAGAAGTATTCTCAAATAAAAGTGTTATAGATACTTTTGGATTAGAGTTAAATAAAAAGATAGATAAAATAGGAAGAGGGGGAATAAGATAATGTCACTTTGGTATAGTATAATTGATTTCTTATTTCCCTTTGAATGGGTTCAGTATGACTTTATGAAAAATGCATTACTAGGAGTTTTACTTGTAACTCCTATGTTTGGAATTCTTGGAACTATGGTAGTAAATAATAAAATGGCATTTTTCTCAGATGCGTTAGGGCACTCTGCGTTAACTGGAATAGCAGTTGGAGTAATGTTTGGAATTAACAATACATTAATATCAATGTTAGCATTTTCAATATTACTAACTATAGCTATTATAAATGTAAAGAATGCTAAAACTGCATCAGTGGATACTATAATAGGAGTATTTTCATCATCTGCAGTAGCTCTTGGTATTGTAATATTATCTTATAATGGTGGATTTAATAAATATTCAGTATATTTAATAGGAGATTTATTAAGTATAAGCAATAATGATATTTTTATGCTTATAATATCATTTATAGCTGTTTTATTAATATGGTTTACTTGCTTTAATAAATTTTTATTGGTTAGTATAAATCATACATTTGCAAGAAGTAGAGGAGTAAATGTTAAATTTTATGAATATATATTTACTATATTAGTAGCAATTATAGTAACTATTTCTATCCAATGGGTTGGTATATTAGTTATAAGTTCTATGATGATTTTACCAGCAGCATCTGCAAGAAATATATCAAATAATATAAGAGAATATCATATTTATTCTATATCTATAGCAGTTATATCAGGAATCTTGGGATTATTTTTATCATATCATTTTGGATGTGCAACAGGAGCTACTATTGTTCTTATATCATCTTTATTCTTTGCTATAACTTATTTTATAAGTCTAAGAAAAATAAATTAATATTTATATTTTTTATTGTTAATATTTTAAATTACAATATTTATAAAAAAAATTAAAATAATTGTTTAAGGTAATAAACAGCGGGTATATATATACTATCTTAAAGTTGAAAAATATTTTAAAATAAATTATAGATATAATATGGGAGGATTAATAATATGAAAAAATTTGTTTGTACAGTATGTGGATATATACATGAAGGGGAAACTGCACCAGAAGTATGTCCAGTATGTAAAGTTGGAGCAGAAAAGTTCGAAGAAATGAAAGGTGAAATGGTTTGGGCAGATGAGCATAGAATAGGTGTAGCTAAAGGAGTAGATGAAGAAATATTAGAAGGATTAAGAGCAAACTTCGTTGGAGAATGTACAGAAGTAGGAATGTACTTAGCAATGAGCCGTCAAGCTGATAGAGAAGGATATCCAGAAGTAGCTGAAGCTTACAAGAGAATAGCATTTGAAGAAGCAGAACATGCTGCTAAATTTGCTGAATTATTAGGAGAAGTTGTAGTTGCAGATACTCAAGCTAACTTAAAAGCAAGAGTTGAAGCTGAATACGGAGCAACTGAAGGGAAATTAAAAATAGCTAAGAAAGCTAAAGAACTAGGACTTGATGCTATACATGATACAGTTCATGAAATGTGTAAAGATGAAGCTAGACATGGTAAAGCATTCTTAGGATTATTAGAAAGACATTTTGGAAAGCAAGCTTAATTTTAAATTTAATATGTATTTTTAATTAATAAAAAGCCAATCTTAAATATTATTTAAGCTTGGCTTTTTTATATAATATATAATAATAAAAGAGTATTAATTAAAAAATATAAGTACTCTTTTATTAAATACTATAGATTATATTTTATTCCTTGATAAGAGTTACGTTTTTTTAATTCATCATCAATTGCATTTAAAACTTCCCATTTTTTTAAACTCCATAAAGGACCGACAAGCTCATCTCTTTTACCATCTCCAGTAAGTCTATGAACAATCATAGTTTCGGGTAGAATTTCAAGTTGATCACAAACTAAATTTATATATTCTTCTTGACTCATTAAGGTTAACATACCTTTCTCAAGCATTTTTTCCATAGGAGTATCTTTTATAACATGAAGTAAATGAATTTTTATACCATCAACACCCATATTAGCTACTGCTTTAGCTGTTTCCATCATCATATTATAGTCTTCTCCTGGAAGTCCATTGATTATATGAACTATAACCTTTATATTTTTAGATTTTAGTTTTTCTAATCCTTTTAAAAACTCATCATAATCATGACCTCTATTTATTAATTTAGATGTAGAGTCATGTATAGTTTGAAGACCTAATTCAACCCATAAATTTGTTCTTTCGTTAAGTTCACCTAAATATTCAACAACATCATCTTCTAAACAGTCAGGTCTTGTAGATATAGAAAGTCCTATAACATCATCAAGTTCAAGTATAGTTTCATATTTTTCTTTTAAAACATCAACAGGAGCATAAGTATTAGTAAAAGCCTGAAAATAACCTATATATTTAGCATTAGGCCATTTTTTATGCATCATTTTTGTTATATCATCAAATTGTTTTATAAGGTTGTCCTTAGGATTTCCAGCAAAGTCTCCAGAACCTTCCTTACTACAATAAGTACATCCACCGAATGAAACTTTTCCATCTATATTAGGACAAGTAAAACCAGCATTTATAGATACTTTAAATACTTTTTCACCAAATGTATTTCTAAGATAATAATTCCATGTATGATATCTTTTATTGTCAAAAGCATATTTAAAATTAGTCAAATTCATCACCTTTTTCTAATGTATTTTACAATTAATTATATTAAATTATATTACCACAATTAAAATATATATACAAATTATATATACCTATAAATAAGATTTCAAATCTGTAACTTTATTCAAGAATATAGTATAAATTTTATAGAAATAAAGATATATGGATAAGGAAGTAAAAAAAATAAATTTAATTATAAAAATTAAATAGTATTGAATATAAATATTTACAATATTTAGCTTAAGACTAAAATACTTTTTATAGAAAGAAGAAATCATTTAAATGTAGTAAATTATATTCCAATGGGATTAAATTAAACATTAATTAAAGGTATTATAGATTATAAATTTAAAAATACATATGAATACCCACTTATAATAAATACAAAAGCTGTAAATGAGATATTAACTATAGAAATTTTATCAAATAAAGATGCATTAAGAGGAATTAAATATAATCCAGTAAGTTATATTAACGGGAACATAGCAAATACTTATCTTTATGGATATAATAAAGAGGGGAAAAAGACTTATGAAAATCATATATATACAAGTGTATATCGATAAAACTATTGAATACACTATTATACTATGGTAATTTTATATTATACAGAAATACAATTAAATTTTTATAAACTTCAAATTTAGGAATTAATAAATAGCCTGTATCATAAAATTTATTAATTAGTAAGTTTGGAGGGATAATATGAAAAATATATTTGCGATAATATTTGCGACCTTAGCTGGGGTATCAACAGCACTAGAAGCATTTATAAATGGTGAACTTGGAAAAAATACAACTGCATTAGTAGCAACATTTATAAGTTTAGTTGTAGGAACTATATTTTTCTTTATAAACATATGTGTAACAGGAAATTTAAAAACATTGGCAAGTTTTGATGGTATAAACCCTAAATTACTTTTTGGAGGAATATTAGGAGGACTTGTAATTTATTTTACTACAAAATCAGTACCTAATTTAGGTGTATCAAAAACACTTACATTAATAGTGGTATCTCAGATGATAGTAGGATTTTTAATAGATTCACATATATATAAAGAAACTCTATATTTATATAATTATATAGGAGCTATTTTATTATTTATAGGTACATTTTTTATATTAAATTAAACAATAAAGTAAATGTAGGGGGAAAGGAAATTTGACTAAAGAAAAATTTATAATGTCATTTAGCGGAGGAAAAGACAGTATATTAGCATTATATAAAATGATAAAAAAAGGATATGAGCCAGTTGCTCTTTTAACTACAATAAAAAAGGATAAAGAAAAATCTTGGACTCATCATCTAGATAATAATTTTTTAAGAAGAGTTAGTGAAAGCTTAGAAATCCCAATCTTATTAGTTGAATGTGATGTTGATGATTATGAAAGAAAATTTGAAGAAGCTTTGTTTAAAGCTAAAGATATGGGCGCTACAATTTGTGCTTTTGGAGATATAGATATAGAATTACATAGAAATTGGGATTTAGATAGATGTAAAAATACAGGGATAGAAGCAAAACTTCCTCTATGGCAACAAAATAGAGAAGAGTTAGTTTATGAATTTATAGATAGTGGATTTGAAACTATAATAAATAAAGTAAATTTAAAATATATGGGTGTGGAATTTTTAGGTAAAGTTCTTGATAGAAAAATTATAGAAGATATAAAATTAACAGGAGCAGATGCTTGTGGTGAAAATGGAGAATATCATACGTTTGTTATAGATGGACCTTTATTCAAAAATAGAATTAATTTTATTAATGAAGGTGTAATTAAAGATATGAACTATGGATATTTAATTATAAAATAAACTGATGAATAATATTCATCAGTTTATTTTATATTCTTAAATAAGATTAGATTACTTCAATACATGGACAATATGGTATATATAATTATATCAATATATTGAATTTGAGTATAAAAATATTTTAAACAACTAATTTAGTTATTGAAGAACATAGTAAAGTGAGTATTTTATTCAATCCAAATTGGAGCTGTAACGGATATTTTATCATTATTTTGTATAATTTTTATATAATAAAATTTATTTTTCTTTGATTTTAAAGTGAATTCTAATTTAGCTAAATTTGAATTAAATTTTTTACTTTTTATTATTTCACCATTATTAGATATAACTTGAATTTCGTTTATTTTATCTTTTTCATCACAGTCTATTGCGCTTATACTGAAGTTTAATTTTGATGTATTTTTTATTGTAGAGCCCATAGGTAAATTATTTATGCTATAATCAATTTTTATATTTTTATCTTCAGTAGCATACACCCTCATATTACGAAGAGAATCATATAAAGCATCTTTATTTAAATCAGTAGCTAATACTACTGTTCTAAATTCATTTGCAATACCAAAATCAACTCGATGATTATCTTGATTACATGTAGGTGCAAGATGCCACCCTTTATCTAATGCTAATTGATACATATCATAAGATCTTATATTTTTAGACATATCTTTATTGTAACCGTTACCTACTTCGATAAGAGATATGACATAATCTCCATGAACAGAGTATTTAAAATCGTTAAATGTACCAAATTTTTCACATGGATGATTAAATTGACCAATTAAATCATCTTGTTCATACAATAAGTCATAAAATTTTTCTAAACTCATATTATTAAGTTCAGAAGATACAAACCCATTAGAATTAAATACATTTATATGACCTATAGGATTTTTAACTTTAAAGGGATAAGTCATTTCAAATCCGTTAAGAGCTATAAACTTATCTTTAACATTGAATAAATCTTTAGATTTTATTAAATTATTCCATTTTAAACTAGGGGAAGCATTGTTAATAGTACAATCTAAATGATTATCCAATAAATTAGAATGTTCTGTAATCGCAAAAAAGTCTAGTTTAGCTTTATCTCTAGCTAAATAGTATGCATCATTATAACTACCATGTCCATCACTTGCTTCAGTATGAGAGTGGATAAGTCCTCGATAATGATTATATATAGGTGTTCCAACTGTAAAATACCATTCATATTTACTTTTATTTTTTAAGATATCAGAGATTTCAAGTTGTATTATTTGACTACCTCTTTTAAATTTGTTTTTTGGTGAATAATAAATATGGCTATCAGTAATAGTACAATTTTTTGTAACATCTTTATAATTTACAAATAATCTTACTGATGAAATATCTATACCATTTTCATCTTTATAGTTTATTTTGATATCTGGCTTTGATACTATAAATTGTTCACATTTATCTGGTGATAAACTAGTAATAACGGGCCCTTCTGTATCTGTATCAATATAACTTACAGTAGTATTATTTGTTGATATATTATTAAAATAATAAGAGATAAAATAAAATAATAAAATAAAGCATAAATTAAACATAAATCTTTTCAATTTCATTAATATCATTCCTTTTTATATATTAAGATATTATAAGTTAATTTTAGAGCTTGTACTAAAATCTTGATTAGTTACATATGATTTATTTTCTATTTTATTTATTATGTCCATCATTTTTTTATTATTGTGTATATATTGATAGAATATATTTACAATTTCTTGATATAAAATCAAACTATCATAATACATATTTAACAAAGATTTATTTTGTTTTTCTTTAGAAAATGGGTCTGTCCAAATTGATTTTTTTTCGTTTAATAAGTCATTAACACATTGAGTATGTTTAGAATAAATTCTATTTTCTATGTAACTAGTTTTACATAACAAATTTTTAATAAACAAATATAATTTAGAATAAATATTGTTATAGTAAATAAGTCTAATTTGAGTCTTTTTAAATGTACATAAAGATTTATGAATATCATTATAAGATATACTTTTATCAAATACATATCTTAGTAAAAAGTTATACATATCGCATAATATAAATATTTCATTATTAGATAAATTTATGTTAATGTTTTTTATAAAAATATTAGGAGTAGATTTTTTTAATTTATAAAGAAGTAAAGAATCTATATGTGTTTCTATACTTTTGTGTAAAGAATTATTAGATTTTAGTTTATACTGTTTTTTTAAATACGATTGCAAATAAAATATATAAGGATGAATAGATCTATCTAATATATAATGAGATAGAAAACCACAAAAGTATGATATAGAAATATCAGTAAAGTTATCTTCACTAAATATATATTTTAAATAAGGATTATTTATAGAATAATTTATCATTTCTTCAAAAAATAAATTTATATTTTTATTATGAATTAAATTACTAATATTTGCTAGATCTTTAGAAAATATATTTGGTATATTATTAGAGTATTCGAAAAAATTAGGACCACAACTACCTAATAAATATATATTAAAATTTTTAGACAATATAGTTTTTAAATCATTATTATCTAATTTATCAAAACAATCTTTTGCAAATATATAATGAGTTATAAATCCAGGCACTTTATTACCTCCATTATTAAAAATATCTTATTTATAATATGTATTTTTTAAATATTCATACATGAAATAATAGAGTAGGTTAATATAATTTACTATGGTATTAAATTTTATCTAAGTAGGTGTTATATGAGAGTTGAAGCTATCAATATAGAGAAAACAAAAAATGAAGCTAAAAAGTATATATTAAATAAAATACCTTTAGCTAGTAAAATATTTCAATTTAATAGTTTTATAGGAGATATAAAATTAGAATACATAGAGTTTAAGGTATTAAAATATGAGATAATAAGTAGGCAAAAAAATAATAGAATATTTAAAAGTGAATTAAAAAAAGAAATGATAACAATGTTAATTAATACTTATAATGGTCATAGTGAATCTATAGATAAAATACCGAATACTTCAAAAAAATATGTTTCTAAATCATGCATAAGAGAAAATAAAATAAATGAAGATGATTTGGTTAATGTAGTAAAAAAAGAAATAATAGCTAGATTAACTGATAAATTAAAATCTGGAACCATTGATAAAATTAATATACAAATCAATATAGTAGATATTAAGAGTATATACAAACCTTATTGGGTTGTTGACTTTAGAGGTAGAAATGTATTTATAGATTCTTAAAAATGCTGCCTCATATTATGAGGCAGCATTTTATTATTATATCTAATTTTTATCTTTATTTTTAGTTAAGTAATCCAATGTTTTTAAAGAATATCCTTCTTTTTTCCAATGAGCTATTACTTCATCTAATATTTCAGTATTGGTTTTTGAGTTTGGATGAAGTAAAACTATTGCACCAGGATGAGTTCTTGTGTATATTTTATCTTTTGCATATTCGTGTGTTGGTTGTTTATCATTATACCAATCTACATAAGCAAAGCTCCAAAATATAGAGCTATATCCTAAATCTTGAGTGTATTTTAATGATTGTTCACTAAATTTACCCATAGGAGGTCTAAAGTATTTAGGCATATCTTTACCAATTAATTCTTTATATGCATCTTCTACACCTGTAATTTCAGATTTAAACTTTTCAAAATCAGTAATTTGAGCCATAGATAGATGATTTTTAGAATGATTACAAACTAAATGACCTTCATTTACCATTCTTTTTATTAATTCAGGGTTATTTCTTATGTAGCTTTCAACTACGAAAAAATGAGCTTTGACATTGTGTTTTTTTAAAGTATCTAAAATACTTTCAGTTGTTCCATTTTCATATCCAGCATCAAATGTAAGGTATATTACTTTTTCACTTGGATCTCCAACATAATAAGAACTATATTTATTAAAAAAAGAAGCTTCTTTTATAGGTTCTGGTTGTTTTCCATCATTCCTTGGATTAAAATACCAATTATATTCATAAGTTTCTGATTGTGGATTTGAAATTCTAGCCTTAGATTTATTTAATAGATATAAATTACTACTAATAGTTACCAAACAGATTATTGAAAATAAGCCTATAAAAAGATAACGTTTAGAACTAGACTTTTTAATTTTCATGAGAATCACCTCTTTATAAGTTTAAAATATAAAATTATTACTTAGAAAATGTGTTATTTATTAATATTTAATGATAATTGACATATTATTTTATAATATTGCGGACTATAACTTATAATATATCTAATTATTTATAAAGTAATAAGAATAGATATAAATACTATAGATTTTTCATAATTAAATAGATCTCCTTTCTATATATTTTATATTTAGTATTTAGAATATAGAAAAAAATATACACATTAATGAAATGTATTATTAAATATTACATAAAAAAAGACATTACTTAAAAATAATGTAAAGTAATGTCTTTTTATTTTATGCAATAATTTTAGAATCTTGAGTATCCTTAATTTTTTCTATAGTCATTCCAGTTGCACCATATATTAAAGAAATTATTGGGCAAAGTAAGTTAAAAAATGCAAATGGTAAAAATGTAAAACATCCTACACCTAGTGTAGCTGACATGTAAGCACCACATGTATTCCAAGGTATAAGTGGAGACGTAATAGTTGCACTATCTTCTAAAGCTCTAGATAAGTTTTTAGCATCTAAACCTTGCTTTTTAAATGCATCTTTATACATACTACCTGGAATAACTATAGCTAAATATTGGTCAGCTACAGCTAAATTAGTTCCTATAGCTGTAAATATTGTTGCAAATATAAGTCCAAAAGTTCCTTTTGCAAACTTTAATATGAACTTAGCTAATGCCTCAAGCATACCTGTTTTTTCTAATATACCACCTGTAGTTAAAGCACAAATCATAAGTGATACTGTAGATAGCATACTATCAAGTCCACCACGAGTTAAAAGTGCATCTACAAATTCCATTCCAGTAGAAGAAACATATCCATCTTTTGCAACTATAAATACATCAGCTAATGAAGCTCCTTGGAATAAGATAGCAACAAAGGCTCCTAATAAAACACCTATTATAAGTCCAGGTATAGCTGGAACTTTTAAGATAACCAAAGCAATAACTAAAACAGGTACTAAAAGAAGTAATGGTGATAATGTATTATAATTACTCATTAATGCATTTTGTATTTGTACTATTTGACTATTATCTATATTAGAACCTGCGTATTTAAATCCGATTATACCGTAAAGTACTAATGATATAACAAGGGCAGGTGTAGTAGTATATAACATATGTTTAATATGATCAAATAGATTAGTTCCAGCCATAGCAGGAGCTAAGTTTGTAGTATCCGATAAAGGAGACATTTTATCTCCAAAGTAAGCCCCAGATATAATAGCACCAGCTATTATAGGGGATGGAATGTTTAAAGCACTACCTATACCTAAAAGAGCTATACCTATAGTTCCAGCAGTAGTCCAAGATGAACCTGTAGCAACTGATACTATAGCACATATTATAGTTGTTGCAACTAAGAATATACTAGGTGATAAAATATTAAGACCATAATATATCATACTAGGAACGATTCCTGATATAATCCAAGTACCTATTAAAACACCAACAATTAATAGGATAAGAATTGATGGCATTGTTGTATTTATTGTAGATAATATACCTTCCTCTAATTCTTTCCATGTAAAACCTAATTTAAATATAGCAATACCTGCAGTGAATATTCCACCTACTAAAAGTGGTATATGAGCGGAAATTTCATATTCCTTTAAAAATACTAATGACGTAACAAGTACTGTTACTAAAAAACCTAAACATAAAAGTGCATCAAACAAAGATGCTTGTTTTCTTTCTTTTTTCATTTCAATCTCCTCCTGTATATATTTCGAATATAACCAGTTGATGAGAAAATAGGGATTAAAAAAAGCCTAGGATAGACGTATCCTAGACTTAAGTATCAAAAAAATATTAAAAATATAGTTTTAATTTACTTAATCTAAAGATAGCCCTCCACAAATTAATGTGACAGTGTTATATATATTTTATATAACCCCAACATATAAGCTTAAAGCATCACTTATACATTTCGGCACTATTACCTTTCACTTTGCTTCATCGTGCTTAGCTCTACAAAATTACTGATTAATAGTGCAACCTCTATCATTTAGGTATATTCGATATTTACTTATAAATCATTATATCATGAATACTTATCAATTAAAAGTAAAAATTTAATAAAATTAAAGCTATTTAAAATAAGCTTTAAAATTTTAACCTAATAATATAGAATTATTTTATCAGATAGATTTTTTATAAAAGATAAATTTTATAGATGAGATGAAGAAATTAAATTAATAGGAGTGATTAATTTGAGTAAGAAAAAATTTTATGCTGTAAAAAAAGGATATAAAGTAGGAGTATATAATACGTGGGATGAATGTAAAAAGCAAGTTAATGGTTTTTCAGGGGCAGAATATAAAAGCTTTCAAACATTAGATGAAGCCTATGAATATATAGGTATAAGAAAAGAAATTAAAGTAGAGAATGGGGATTTTGTTAAAGCATATGTAGATGGAAGTTATGAACATTCAATAAAGGAATATGGATCAGGTGTTGTCATATTAAGAAATGATATTGTAGAAAAAATATATAGTATAAAAGGAAATGAAGAGTCGTTAGTGGGTATGAGAAATGTAGCTGGAGAAATAGAAGCGTCAAAACTGGCAATGAAGTATTGTATAGATAATAATATAAAACATTTAAAATTATATTTTGATTATGAAGGAATAGAAAAATGGTGTATAGGAGCGTGGAAAACTAATAAAGAAGGCACTATAGAATATAAGAAGTTTTATGATAGTATAAAAGATAAATTAAATGTAGAGTTTATAAAAGTTAAAGCTCATAGTGGTGATAGATATAATGAAGAGGCGGATAAACTTGCAAAAGCTGCTTTAGGAATATAAAAAGTCTTGCAAATTAAGCGAGACTTTTTATTTTTATTGAATTATTAAAATATATTAGAATTGACCAAATACCTGTTCTAACTCTCCTTTTAATATATTTGGTTCATATATACTCTCATTCATAGATTTTGCTAAAATATTTGCTTGGTCATAAGTTGATGTCCAAGAGAATATTCCACCAAGACAGTTTCTAAGGACATATTGTCCTTTTAAGAAAATAGATAGTGCATCATCATAGGACATTGCAAATTTTCCATTCTTTACAAGATAAGGCACTTGAGCTTGTTTATCAAAGGCTACTTCATATCCATTTTTATTTATATAATTTTTTCTAAGTTCATCATAAGATTTAGTTATAGTAGCACCTAAACGACCATAAAAAGGTACTCCAAGTAATATTTTTTCTGATGGCATACCAGCTTCAATAAGATTATTTACCATATCGTCAATGCTGTAGCCAGGTAATGAAAGATCTGATGGATAAAGATTAGCTTGATGTTTTCTACCATTTTCACCTGTTTCTCCTGCAGTAAAGTCATAACTCATAAGGTTAAAGTAATTAATAAGTGGAGCTATATTAGCTATTTCTGCACTATTTCTTATATAAGCACTATCACCAGTACCTGCAACACTTAACCAAGCGTTATTTCCAAGTACATCTCTTAATGCTGTAAGTAATAATGTGAAATTTTCTCTATCTTGTGGACTAGATTTTATACCAGCTGCACTACTTCCTGGATATTCCCAATCTATATCTATACCATCTAAACCATATTGATTTACAAGGTCTCTAGCTTGCCTAGCAAAATTATATCTAGAAGCCGGAGTTGCAGCTGCATCAGAAAATCCGTCTGTTCCCCAACCACCTATAGCTGCTATTACTTGTAATTCTGGTTTTTCTAATTTTAATTGAACTAACTGTCTTAAGTAGGTAGGTGAAGGTACGTATAAAGTACCGTCTGGATTTATTTCAACAAAAGCATAGATTACAACATCTAAAAGCTGAGCATCAACATTTTGTGGATTTCCTAATACATACTCCATAACTATAGGATTAACGTTAGGACAATAATCAACATTTATAGGCTGAAATTTAGGATTAGTAATTTCAGGTCTACAATCTTTAGAATTATATATAGGTTTTTCAGAATTTTTATCTGGAACAAAACATAGATACCAATCCATACAGGAACAATTGCTATTAGCAGAGCTACATTTTTTCACTTTATTTTTTAATTCCTTATAAGTTTTTGGATATGGTAGTATAACTGGCATTCCAGGGAACCAATTTGCAGGTGTTACAACATTATCTCTATCACTAGTTTGCAAAGCTTCTATTATCCTTAATATTTCAGGGATATTTCTACCTGTTGTTAAAGGATAATAAAGTATTGTTCTTAATATTTGTTTATCATCTATGATAAAAACTGATCTTACTGTAGAAGTATTACTCATAGGCTCTGAAATCATTCCGTAAAGTTTTGCTATAGACATATCTCTATCTTCTATTATAGGAAAGGGAATTTCTACTCCTGTAAACTGAAATATATTGTATATCCATGCTAAATGAGAACTATTACTATCAATGCTAAGCCCTATAATTTCTGTATTTCTCTTTTTAAATTCATCATAATATTTAGCAAAACATAAAAACTCTGTTGTACATACTGGTGTAAAATCACCAGGATGAGAAAATAATACAACCCATTTACCTTTATAATCAGATAGGTTTATAGGTCCATTAGTTGTATTAGCTTTAAAGTTTGGAGCTTTTGATCCTAAACTAGGAAGACTTGCCACATATATCACCCCTTATATAAAATTTACATATTTTATTGTATTAATAATAAGAGGGATTGTTACTAAATAGAATAATCGTATTTTAAGAATTATTTTACAAAAAAATAATAATAATTGAAATATTTAACTAAATTTGATATATTTAATAGTATAAATAATGCAAATAATTGTTGCTATATGGGGTGAATAAATTGAAAAATGTATTGAAAATACTTATTATGTCAGCTGTTATATGTTTTTCTTTGACATTTTCACTGATGATAATAAATGCGGTAATGGGAATATTTATAAGATTAAACTTTTATTTACTTTTATTTGCTATATTGACAATAGGATTTACAGTAGGATTAATCTTATTTGATAGTAAGAAAATATTTTATCCTAAAAAGATTAAAAAAACTATAAATAGAAAAATAGTAACAAAAACTAAAAAAGTAGAATCTCAGACTAAAGCTAGACGAAAAATATCTTAAGACACAGCGAACTATAATCATGCTGTGTCTTTTATTATGAAAAATTTACTTAATCCGTTATAATTTATAAAGTTTTATAATAAAAAATAATTATAAAAGTAAGGGAGGGGAATGTAATGAAATTTAACATATTTGAAAAGAGTGTAATAGGATATAAAAACTTAGTTAAAGGATACCAGTCTCAAGATTATATTGATTATAAAGAAGAGGATAAATATATTATATGTTCAGTTGCAGATGGTCATAGTACTGATTTTTTTAAATATAGTTTATATGGAGCTAAATTTGCATGTAAAGCATCAATAGATATTCTTAGTGAAAATTTTGATATGGATATAGAGGTATTAAGAGAAAAACTAATAAATTATGAGATTCAAAAACAAATAGATAGTAGATGGAGACTTTTAGTTGAAGATCATTATAAAAAAAATCATCCTAATGTATTTAAGATAGAATATATAAAATACTCTACAACACTTTTATCAGTTTTAATAACCGATAAGTTTATATTATATTTAAAATTAGGTGATGGAGATATAGTACTTAAGAGTAAAGATGAGTATAAATGCGTAATAAATACTAGAAATAATTTAACAGTTGACTCTTTGGGTAGAAATGATGAATACAAAAATATTATGTATTCATTACAAAAAATAGATGAAAAAGAAAATATTAATATAGTCTTATTTACAGATGGTTATTCAAATGCATTTAAAAATAAATTTGATTTATTTAATAGCATAGAAAATACTTTACAAAAATATAATAAAAATATTTTTTCAAGATTTTTATTATTTAATACATATGATAATTACTTAAATAGTATAAGTAAAAATATAACATATGACGATATAAGCATTGTATTTATTGTATAAAATTATACAACAAGACTTATACTAACAAAAAAGCAAATAACTACTTACTAAATATAGCTAATAATGAATATATATGCTATAATTTAATAAATATCCAAATTAAATAAATTATTAAACTTATGAAAGGGAAAAATTTATGAATCTTAAGGAAAAAATTGACAAGTGGGTAGATTTTATAGATTCTAAGAAAAAAACTATAATAACAATTTCACTTTCAATATTAGGGTTTATAGTTTTACTTATAATATTTCTAGTAAGTAGTGATGAGCTAAGTGTTTCAAAAGAGTCTAATATTTTAGTAAAAAATATAGAAGAAAGAAAATATTCAATTGCACTTAATAACTATGAAAATTGGGAAAAAGAGTTTTCTCAATCTAAAATGAATAGACTTAATAATTTAGTATCTAAAAAGATAAATAAACTACTTCTTGATAGTGGAGATAAGTATATAACTGGACAAATATCAAAAGAACAATACATAGGTCTTATAAATACTATTAATGCTTTAGAAAATATAAATGTAGATTTAAAAAAGATAATAGAACAAGCAAAAAGATTAGATGAAATGTATAAAGAAGAAAATGTAAAATATGAAACTGCAATATCATACATAAATACTGCATCTATTATAAATGGTATGGCAAATAGCTTAGATGTTTATAAAAATAATATAGAAGAAATAAATCAATCGAGAAAATTGTATAAATCTGCATTAAAAGCTCAAGAAAATAAAAAATATTATGAAGCTATAAATTCTTACGATAAAGTTTTACAAATTGATAAAAAATATTATGAATTAGCTAATAAAAATAAAAAAGAATGCATTGAACTTATGTATGATTATTACATAGATAAATCAAAAGAATCCAATAAAAATGGAGATTATGAAGAAGCACTACAGTATATAGATTACCTTAAAGAATATTATATAGATAATGAAACTATATTAGAACTAGAAAAACAGTATCAAGCAAATTTAGCTATGTATACTTTAACTACTGATGACATACTAAATTTAATTGCTAAAAAAAGTGATAAAAAGAAATCAAATTTATCTGTAAATTCATTTCAACAAATGGTAGATGATAAAAAATATTATTATACAGAAGTGTATGAATATGATACTTTAATAGATGAAGTATTAATTGATGCAAAATCTAAAAAAGTATATTCGTATAAAGATTTAAATAAAGATTATAAAACAAACTATAGTGATGGATATTTTAGAGTTACATCAGATGGAAGTATTCAATTTGCAGTAAGTGAAGAAAAAGCACAATTTATATTAGAGAAAAAGCTAGAAGAAAATAAAAATAAATATAAAAAAATAACAAGCGTATCAAAAGATAAAATGTATAAATATATAGATAATCAAAAAGATTTAGAAAAACAATTAAATAATGATGGAGATGTATATTATTATTTAATTGTGAATAAGGGATTATTTAAGAAAAAAGAAGTCTATATAATAAATATGTATACTGAAAAAGTATACTCAATAGATGATAACGGTATAAAAAACTATTAAAGCGTGTTTTAACACGCTTTAATAGTTAATATTACCTTAAGGAGTGTTGAAATGAAAAATATTAATAAAAAAATAGGTGTAGTATTAGGTATTATTTTATTTATTATTTTTATATTTATAGGAATATTATCTATTATTATAAATGGAGATAAAATAAGTAAAAATACTTATATAAATGATATAAATATAGGCGAATTAACAAAAAATCAAGCAAATGAAAAATTACAGAATATATATAGTATAGAGGATATTAAATTTAGATATAATGACAGAGTATTTATTCTTTATCCTAAAGAAATTGATTTTTCTTATGATATAGAGAAAACTGTAGAACAAGCATATAATTTAAATCGAAATGGATCATTTATAGATAATTCTAAAAAAACTATAAATAGTTTTATGGGAGAGAAAAATACTCTTAAGTTATCTATCACCTATAATAAAGATAAGCTTAATTCTTACATAGAGAGTTTATCAAAAGATATAAATGTGTCTATGAAAAATGCTAGTATAAAAATACAAAATTCTGATATAAAAATACAAAAAGATGAAGAGGGTATCAATTTAGAAATAGATAAAACGCTAAATAATACTATAAAGGAATTAGAAAAAGGTAATACATTAATAGAATTGTCTGTTCAAAAAATACAGCCTGAAATAAAAGAGGAAAATTTACAAAAAATAGATACAATACTTGGAACATATTCTACTAAATTTGATTCATCAGTTACAGGAAGAAGTCATAATGTTGCATTGGCAGCAAAAAGTACTAGTGATGTATTATTAATGCCGGGTGAAAGTTTTTCTTATAATGAGCATACAGGTCCAAGAAGTATAAGTAATGGATATAAAAATGCACCTGTAATAGTACAAGGTGTAGTACAAGAAGGGATAGGTGGAGGTGTATGTCAAGTATCATCAACACTTTATAATTCAGTTTTATATGCGGGGTTAGAGATAGAGTCTGTTAAAAACCATTCAATCCCATCATCATATGTAGCAAAAGGTAGAGATGCCACTGTAAGCTATGGAGCTATCGATTTTATATTTAAAAATAATTTAAATTATCCTGTTTATATCAAGAATTCAGTTTATGGCAATACTTTAACATGTACCATATATGGAAGTAAAGAAGATAAACAAAAAATAGAAATATTAACTAATATAGATAGTGTATCTGAAGCACCAGTTAAAAAAGTTGATGACCCGACATTACTTAAAGGAAAAGAAAAAATATTAGAGTCTGGAAGAAAAGGATATACTGTGTCAACATATAGAGTATATAAAGACAATAATGGAAATGTACTTAAAAAAGAAAAGGTATATGTATCGTACTATCCTAAAAAACAAGAAGTAGTAGCAGTAGGAACAATGGAAAATAATATAGCTGAAGAAAAGCCAACTATTCCTGTGATTGAAGAACAAATAACTCCTTCTGAAGAAGATACGCCATCAAATGAAAATGATGCTTCGAATGATACAATAATTGATCAGACAGCTCCAGTACAGCCATCAGTTGAAAATTAATAAACTAATAACTCTTAAAATATTAAAAAATATATATGAATAAAATGATCTTTATGACAAAGGTCATTTTATTTTTTTACGTTTAATTAAATTATATTGCTTCGATACTTGTGGATAAACTTGCAAATATAGTTATATAAATGTATTAAATTTGAGCATAAAAATATTTTGAGCAATGGACGAAGTCGTTGGCGACATGAACGAAACTAATTTTTTATATCGAAAATTATAAACAAATAGTAAAAAATGTATAGTTTTGACTTGGTATGGCAAATGTGATATCTTAATTATATAGAAATGGAGGAGATTATTATTTTAGGTAAAAGTATAATAAATGATATAATAATGATGAAGAAAAAAAATTTAGATATATCTTCAATAGATCCATATAATTCAGATTTAACATTTTTTAACATAGAAGAAGAAGAAAGTAATGAAACATTAAAAGCATTAAAACAAAGTTATGTTACTACTAATTATAAAGAAGAAACTATACTTAATTTACAAAATACATTAAAAAGTTCTTCAGAAGATACATCTAAAGAATTGAAAATAGAATCTTATAAAAATTATAATGAAGCATTAAATTTAGCGAGTAGAAATTATATTACTACAGCTACAGAAACTATAGAAAAAGCATTAGAGCTTAACCCTAAGGATGTAGATATATTAAATTTAAGAGGCTTATTAAAACTTTTGAAATGTGATTTTTCAAAGTCGTTTGAAAGTTTTTATACTGCTATGTGCTATAGTAATAATAACCTATCAAGAAAATATGTAGACATATTATCTTCAGATGAGTTTAAAGTATTCTTAGGAAGATATAATCACTCTATAAGATTTATAAATGAAGATTTAAACCAAGAATCTATATATATATTAAATAATATTATAGAAGAAGATCCAGATTTGATTGAGCCTTATGTTATATTGGCATTACTTTATGATAAAATAGGTAATCTAAAAAAGAAAGAATATTATTTAAATAAACTAGAACAAATAGATAAAGATAATCCTCTATTTGAAACTAAAATAGAGAATAAGGATAAAGAAACTGATATTATTGTAAAAAAAGTTAAAAAGAATAAAAATATTATTCCATATATAATAATTAGTATTTTAGCAATTTGTATGACAGCATACTATATAAATAGTAAAAATAAAATAGAGCATTTAAATTCTCAATTAATTAAAAAAGATGAAAAGATAGAAGAGATAGATAATAAGTTAAATGAAACTTCTGAAAAATTAAATGAAACAAATCAACAACTAGATGAAACAAATAAAACTTTAGAAGAATCTAAAGATAAAGAAATATTGGTTGCTAGTGAAGAAGATTTATATCAAAAAGCAGTTAAATTAAAGGATAATAAAGATTATAACGAAGCTATAATATATTTCAAAAATATAGTTGAAAATGGAAAAACTAAAAAATATATTTCAGAATCGATATATCAAGTAGCGCTATTAAGCGAAAAAAATAATAATTATGATCAAGCGGTAAAATATTATAAAAAATATATAAATACTTATAATAAAGATGACCAATATTATGATGATGCTTTCTATCAATTAGGGATGCTATATTATGAAAATGGTGATATTAATAATGCTAAAAAGACATTTTATGGAATGAAAAGTGAAGTTCCAGAGAGTATGTATAATAATTCAAAAGTAAAAGAAATACTATCAAAATAAGGTAACACCAAAGAATAGGAATACTGTAATCTATCAAATAATAAGATAATAATAAGATTAATATCTTATTATTTGGTAGGTGATAAAGTATGGTACAAAAAAAAGAATTGTTCCTTCCTATACTTATAGACGGTAAGTATGGATTTATAAATAAAAATAAAAATATAGTTGTAAAGCCTAAATTTAAATATGTATCAGATAGATTTAAAGAAGGATATTGTGTTATAACATATATAAAAAAGATACGAAAATCTGTAAGGTGGGTATTTGGATATATAGATAAAAGTGGACATAATAATATATTTTTACATTTAGATAGTGCATCAGAATTTAATGATGGTTTAGCTAGAATAAAAGTAAATGGCAAATATGGATATATAGATAAATCATTAGATATAGTGATAAATCCTATATTTGAAAGTTCATCTAATTTTAAAGACGGATTAGCTGGAGTTAGGATAAATAAAAAATGGGGATTTATTAATAGAAGTGGAAATATAGTTATAAAACCTAAATATACATATGCAAATTTATTTTTTGAAGAGCTATCATTAGTTGAAAGTAAAAATAAATACGGATATATAAATAAAAATGGTGAATTTATCATAGAACCGAAATATGATATAGGTACAGACTTTTCTCAAGGTTTAGCCGCTGTTAGAAGAAATGATAAATGGGGTTACATAGATAAATTTGGAAATATAGTTATAGATTTTGTATTTGATAGAGCTAAGCCATTTTGTGAAGGGTTAGCTGCGATTTGTATTGATGAAAAGTGGGGATATATAGATAAAACTGGGTGTATAGTTATAGATCCAATATTTGATTATGCTTGTAACTTTAAAGAAGGTTTGGCTAAATTTAATATAGGTTCTAGCTCTTTGACAAGAGGTATTAGTAATCCAAAAGGTGGAATGTGGGGATTTTTAAATCAATCAGGGAATATACAAATAATACCTATGTTTGATGCTATATCAGATTTTAAAGATGGATATGCACAAGTAATTCAAGGTAATAATAGTAATTATATAGATAATCAAGGAAAACTATTTTTTGATTTTAGTAATTAATATGATACTACTTTAAAGTTAAAGAGAAAATCTCTTTAACTTTAAAATAGTAGAGACTTTAAAGGAGAAAAATATGAAAATATTAAATCAATTGGCAATAATATTAGGAGTATGGGTAGTAGGAGAATATATTAGCTCATTTATACAAAACATAGTTGTTATTCCAGGAAGCATTATAGGTATGATATTACTATTTATACTACTTAAATATAAGGTTGTAAAATTAGAAAATATAAATGAAATAAGTAATTTCTTTTTAGATAATATGGC
>CAJFPU010000007.1 GCA_904418825.1 uncultured Romboutsia sp.
TCCCATACCGAACACAGAAGTTAAGCTCTTTAGCGGCAATGGTACTTGGTGGGCAACTGCCTGGGAGAGTAGCACGTAGCCACGTAGTCTTTTTTTATTTTTATCACCTTTAAATTGTATATTCTATATAATAATAGAAAGACATTAAGAGGTGAGTTTATGAAAAATTTACTCAAGGCATCAGAAGAATTATTTTTTGATATATTAATAATTGCTTTAGTATCTTTTCTTTATTTTAATTATATGTATATAAATAAATTAACATTGATATTAGGATTAGTATTCAGTTTTATATATCTAGGAGTAAACTTTTATATAGGATATAAATATAAACTTAAATTTATAGAATCATTAATTGTAGGTATAATTGGTTCAGGTATGGGGATATTTTTTATATTTTTTTCTTTGTATTCAGAATTTATTTTAAATATCCCTAATTTTGCTAATTGGATAGTTATACCTTATTTTATACCTACAATGTCCATTATTAAATTATTTTCTATAGAAATAAATTATTTATATGCAGTTATATTAATGTTTCTAAATATATTTTTAGTTGTAATTGGATCTATATTAAAAAATATTATGAATAAATCATCTTTATAAAATAAATATTTATATTATAATATAATATAAAAATATAAGGTAAAGATTAGATGATTATGTGTATGAAGTAAATATGAAATATGAAGAGTTGTTTAATTTAGATATATTAAATTTTACTTGTGAAAACTTTAATATAAATAATAAAGTATATAGATTTGAGAGTATTATTATGGATAACTTTATGTTAAATGACTTATAATTTAATAATTAAGATATAGTATTATTTAAGTATAAAAAAACAGCCACTAGGCTGTTTTTTTATACTTAAATAAATTATTATATTTAAATAGCTATGAATAAGAATTTAAATATAATTATATCAATGTATTGTTTTTGAGTATGAAAAATATTTTGAGTAACGAATTAAATTATATTAGTTTAAAATATACTTATACATTCATTTTAAAGTTCTATTATTATAATTCTTTTATAATATAAATTTATTTAACTTTAAGAATTAAAATTTTTTCATATGATATAATTACAATATAAACATAAATAATAGAGGTGTTTGATGAAATATTTATTTAGAGAAAATAATAATAAAGCTAAAGTTAATAAAGTACTTAATTTGTATAGAACACTACTAAATAGAACTAATAATAACTCTAGATCTATTTTACTTATAGTACCTAATTCTATAACAAAGGTAAATTATGAACGGTTACTAAATATAGAGATAAGTGAAGAGTTGAATATTACTACATATATTAGTCTTATAAAAAGAGAAATAATAAAGTTTTGGCCTTTGATTACTGAAAAGTGTAGTGAAATCAGAAATGAAGTAATATGTCCTATTTTTATTCCAAGTAGCTTATCCGAATATATAATAATTAATAAGGTTAATGAACTGAGAAATGCTAATGGATACTTTCAAGACATTACAGGAACAAATAGGAGTATTGCAAACAATATAAATAATAATATAAATAAGGCAGCATTAGCTTTAATAGATTTTAAGACTATAGGAGAAAAAATTTACTTATCTAAAAAAAATAGAGATAATATAATGAGATTTTCATATACACATATGGATGAGACAATAGAATATTATATAAATACATTATTAGAAAATTCCATGATAGATAATTCTATAGCCATATATTTATATAATAATTATCTAATGAATGATAAAAGGTATATACAATATTTAAGTGAAAAATTTAATTATATTATAATAGATAGTTTAGAAAGCTGTAGCAATGCTGAAGTTGATTTTATAAACTTGTTATCAGATTACACCTTGGATACATACATTTATTTTAATCAAATAAAAGATTATTCAATATTTAATAATATAGATATGGATTATATTTATGAAAATATAATAGATAATATTGAAAATAATAGTGATATAAATAGAGAGAGGTTTAATATAAATTTATCTGACATATTTTTATTGCCTACAGAAGTAAAATTAAATGAATCTAGTCAGTTATATAGTGAGATGATTGATGAACTTATAAATAAAATTATAGAACTTGTAAATAATGGAGTTAGTTTAAAAGATATAGCTATTATATCTCCAGTAAATAACACTATACTAGATTATCAAATAAAGAATGTATTAAATCGTAATAAAATAAGTATTTTTAATACTAAGAAAAATAATAAAATAATAGATTATCCATATTCGAATGCACTAGTAGTTGCAGCATGTATTTTTTATGAATATGAAGATTATATAAAAGAAGAAGAGTATATAACATTTATAGAAACATTACTAGATGTAAATAGAATACAAGCATACAAAATATATAGAAATAAAAAATATCATGATGGTTACAAAGAAATTGAAAAATATATAATATCTAAAAGAAAAGAAAATCTGAAGATAAGCGAGTTTTTAATAAAGTTTTATATAGATAAAATGTTAAATCTTAAAGATGGTATAGCTAATGTAGATGTATGCAAAAATATAATCTATGAAAGTGAATCATTTATAGAAAATATAAAGCTATTAAATATTAATCCTAAGAAAGAAGAGAAAATATTTATAGAAGTACTAAAAAATACTATAAATGATTACTATAGAGTATCTGATATTTTAGATTTAAAAGAATCAGAGAGTATTATTCTAACAACCCCATACTCATATATATCATATGATATTAATAGACCAATACAAATCTGGGTAGATATAGGAAGTAACGCTTGGAATATGAAGATAGAAAAAGATATAAGTAATTTAATTGTTCTTAGAAAATCGTTTAAAGAAAAGCAAATATATACAAATGAAATAGAAGAATATTATAAAAAATATTATTTATATAATATGATATATAATCTACTTATAAATGCAAAACAAGTATATGCATATAAGAGTGAATATACAGTAAATGGTTACATACAAGAAAGTATACTATATAGTATATTATTAAAATTAGTATCTAAGGGAGAGGTTTAATGAATAATATAAACTACAGAGAAGATCAACTACCTATAATATCTTATGAAAATGGAACTATGGCAGTACCAGCAGTACCGGGTGCAGGTAAAACATTTATAGTCACAAATTTAGTTGCTAAGTTATTATGTGAAAATAAGCATAAGGGTGGAAAGATACTTATTTTAACTTATATGAATAGTGCGGTAAATAACTTTAAAGGAAGAATAAAAAAAATATTACAAGATAATGAAATAAAAGAAGAAAACTCATATGAAGTAATGACAATACACAGCTTAGCAGTAAAAATAATAAAAGAAAAGCCGGAAACGGTAATGTTAAGTGAAGAGTTTAGTATAGCCGATGATTTACAAAAAAATATAATATTAAATGAATGTATAAATAACTTTAAATTAAATGGTGGGCAAAGAGCATTTGTATGGTTTTTAAAAGATCAAAAAGATAATGAATGGAAAGATAGAATGTTAGATGCTTGGGAGAATGGATTTTATGATCTTATAGGAAATGCTATAGGTGAGCTAAAGTACAATAATATTACACCATATGATTTAGAGAAAATAATAGATGGTAGCTATAAAGGGATATTAAAAATAGTTCTGCCTATATACAAAGAGTATGACAAAAAGCTAAAACAACATGGATTATTAGATTATGATGATATATTAATATTAGCTCATAAAGCTTTAACTTTAGACGAAGGATTAAGAAATAAATTTCAATCTAGATATAAATATATATTTGAAGATGAATGCCAAGATTCAAATGAAATACAAGGTAAAATAATAAAATTAATATCAAAAGAAAACAATAATCTAGTAAGAGTTGGGGATATAAATCAAAGTATAACAGGTACATTTTCATCATCAGATCCAAAGTATTTTAAGGAGTTTATAAAGGATGCAGATAATTGCTTTAGAATGGATATGTCTAATAGAAGTTCTAAAGATATTATAGATTTAGCCAATAATCTTGTAAAATATGTCACAACAGAGTTTAATCAAATAGAATGTAGAGAAGCTTTGGAGGCAATGGATATAAAGACAGTACCTGAAAATAAAGGTTATAAAGAAAATCCAAAGCCAGAAGTATATAGTATAAATACTAAACGATATATTACATGGCAAGATGAAATAGAGAAAACAGTAATGTATGCCCAAAATATAAAGAAAAAATATCCAGATAAAAGTATAGGTATACTAGTTCCATATAATGATCAAATCACACAAGTTGCAAGAGTTTTAACTTATAATAATTTAGAATTTGAGGAATTAGGACCAAATTCTTTAAATAAAAGAAGGATGTTAGTTAATATATCATACATAATAGATTTTATATTAAACTGTGATGATATACAAAAGCTTATATTAGTTTTGGATAAGGTATTTATACATACTGATAATGAGCTAGGAAAATCAGATTTTTTAGAATTGATAAAGAATTATACTACAGAAGAACTTATATACAATGAAAATAAAGAAGATTTAATAATAGATAATGAGAGTGATGTTTATAGAGGATATGTAAAAGGGATAAATGTTATTAAAGAAATATTAGAGTATCCTATAACAAGATTAGATTTATTAATATTATTTATTGGACAAAAATTGGAACTAGAAAAAGAAGATAGAGCGGTTATTGATTATGTATCATTTTATATCAAATATTTATCACTAGAAAACATAAATATATCACTTAGAGATGTATATGAAATAATATCAAATACTAAAAATAGAGTTTTTAACTATATTATAGATGTTGTGTATGAAATTAATGGATATGAGCCACAACCAGGAAGCATAACAGTATGTAATTATCATAAGTCAAAAGGTTTAGAATGGGATTGTGTATTTCTGTTAGGTCTTGTACAGTATAATTTTCCAGACAATGTTAAACAAAAGTTTCAAAGTGATAGATGGTATCTAAAAGATAGATATAAAAATCCAATAGCAGTAGTAAAATCTGAAATAGATAAAATATTAAATAAAAGTATAGATATAGATTATATGTATAAAAGTAAAATAGATGTTATAAATGAAAAGATAAGGTTATTATATGTGGGGATAACAAGAGCTAAAGAAATGTTGATATTATCATGTAGCTCATATAAAGATGAAACTGAAATTGGTAAGAAAAATAAAGAACAAAAACCATCAATATATATAAATGAATTAGAGAAGCATATAAAACAAAAAAGAAATATAAAAGGTTAATATAAAGTGAGGTTATAAGTTTTGAACAGTAAACTTAAATACTTTATCTACAGTCAAAATTCAATTAATACTTATAAATCTTGTCCTACAAAATTTAAATATAAGTATATAGATAAAATAAATTGGAAGCATGATGATATAGAAAGTAGAGAATATTATGATAGTTTGAAAGTAGGAAGTGAATTTCATCTATTATGTGAAAGATACTTTAGCAATATTCCTTTAGGATTAAATGAATATACTAATCCTAAATTTAAGCAATGGATAGATAAAATAAAAAAGTTATTTCCTATGGATAAAGACGATAAAATTTATCTTCCAGAATATGAGGTAAGATTAAACTTAAATAAAAATATAATAACAGCTAAATATGACTTAATAATTATAGATAAAGATAGTATAGAAATATGGGACTGGAAAACTGAAAATGTAAGGTTAGAACATAAGAAAGTTAAAGATAGAATTCAGACTATAGTTTATATGTTTTTGGCAAAAGAGGCAGTATGTAAAATATTTAATTTAAATATAGCTGAAAATAATATAAAAATGAAATACTATCAACCACAATATGATGATGTGCCAATAGAAATTGGATATACTGAAAAACAACATCAACTTAATAAAAATAACATAATTAGATATATAGATATGATAAATAATACAAGTTATGAAAAAAAAGATGATTATAAATATGAGCTTACTAAAAATGAGAAACATTGTAAGTTTTGTGAATTTAATAAGCTGTGTAATAGACAGGATGTAGCTTATAGCATGTTAGAGGAGGATGTATATGAGTGTTAAATTCATATTAGGTAGAGGAGGAAGTGGAAAATCTACCTATATGTTAGATAAAATACAGGAAAGAGTTCAAGATAATGAAACATCTCCAGTAATTCTTTTAGTTCCAGAACAGTATACATTTGAAATGGAAAAAAAGATGAGTAGACTATTTACAGGAGATAAAAAAGATAAATATTTAAGAGCGAGAGTTCTAAGTTTTAAGACTATGAGTGATATAGTCTTTTCTAATGTAGGAGGATTAACTGATGTTAATATAAATTCAAGTGGTAAGGCTATGATAACTTATAGAGCTATAGAAAGTGTTAGTAATGATCTTGAGATATTTTCAAAATCTGCATCACAACCAGGGTTTGTTAATTCGATATCTGAGATTATAAGTGAAATGAAGCAGTATAATATAAGTTATGAAAAATTAGAAACTATAGCACAAGAAGTTGATAATGAAACATTAAAGTTAAAGCTAAAAGATTTAAGTAAAATATATAAGCAATTTGAAGAAAAATTACATGAAAATTACATAGACTCTCAAGATATGTTAAATTCATTAGCGCAAAAAATAGATAGTTGTGATTACTTTAAGGATTCATATATATATATAGATGAATTTACTGGATTTACACCAAATCAGTATAGAGTATTAAGATCAATTTTCAATAAAGCTAAGGAAGTAAATATAAGTTTGACTGTAGATAATCCACACTTAATTACATATAGTAAAAGTGATGTATTTTCTAGAACAAAATTTACATATGCAAAGATAGTTAAACTTTGTAATGAAGAAGGTATAAAATTATTACCTTCTGTAGATTTAAATAAGGATATTTTACCTAGGTTTAAAAATAGCAAAGAATTACAACATTTAGAAAAAAATTATAATTCTTATCCATATAAAATCTATGAAGAAGAAACTAAAAAGATATGTATAAAAGAATTTAATAATCTGTATTCTGAAGTAGAACAAGTTGCAAAAGAAATAGTAAGCTTAGTAAGAGATAAAAATGTAAGATATAGAGATATAACTGTGGCAACTAGAGATTTAAATAAATATGACTTTTTAGTTAATTCTATATTTAATGAATATAAAATACCAAACTTTATAGATAAAAAGAGAGAAGCAAAAGCAAATCCTATAATAGTACTTATTATATCTGTGTTAGAAATGAAAAATAGAAGATATAGTTATGAGACTATGTTTAGATATTTAAAAAGTGGTTTGATAGGAATAGATAATGAAGATATAAGCTTGCTTGAAAATTATGTATTAGCTAATGGAATTAAAGGAAATAAATGGTTTGATGAAGAGTGGAACTATAGATTATACCATAATATAATAGCTGATGAAAGTGATTATGAAGTAGAGGTAAGAGTAAGAGTAAATGAAATAAAAGATAAAGTATTAAAACCTATAATTACACTACAAAATAAATTAAAGGGGAAAAATAAAGTAAAAGATATATGTAGATATGTATATGAATTTTTAATTGATATACATATGCCTACAACTATAGAAAATTTAGTAACTAAATTTAAAGGTAAAGGAGAACTAGATATAGCTAATCAGTACTCCCAGGTATTTAATATAGTAGTAGAAATCCTTGATCAGATGGTTGAGATAATGGGAGAAGAAAATATATCTTTAGATAAATTTGTAAAATTAATAAGTCTAGGATTTGATGAATATGAATTAGGGCTAGTTCCTCCAAGTATAGACCAAGTTCTTGTAAGTAGCATAGATAGAATGAAAAATTCAAATATCAAATATCTTTACTTGATAGGTACAACTGATGGAACATTTCCTCTTATAGCAAAAGATAATGGATTATTAAGTGATAATGATAGAGAAAACTTAGGTAAAAAAGGTGTAGAGGTAGATATAGATAGTAGAACTAAGACTTTTGAAGAGCAATTTTTGGTTTATAAGGCATTAACATCTACTAGTGAAAATCTAATAATAACCTATCCTATAGCTGATCATGAAGGTAAAACGTTAAGACCTTCTGTTATAATATCTAGGTTAAAGAAATTATTCCCTAATATACATAACAAAAGCTATTTAATAGAAGAAGATAAAAATACTGATGAAGATGTATTAAATAAAATAAGTACTAAGGCTTCAACATTTAATGAACTTATAAACAAAATAAAGGAGTTTGATGATACAAAAGAAATAAATGAAATTTGGTTAGATGTATATAGATACTATATAGCAGATGAAGAATATAAAGACATAGCAAAGAAAGTTATAACAGGATTAACATATACAAATCAAGTACAAAAAGTAGAAGAAGAAAAAATAAAGAAATTATATGATAATAAAATCCTTAGTGTTTCTAGATTAGAAACTTATGCAAGGTGTCCATTTGCATACTTTATGCAATATGGATTAAAAGCTAAAGAGAGAAAAGAATATTCCTTTACAGCTCCTGACTTAGGAACATTTATACATAATATATTAGATACATTTTCTAAAAATATGGAAAAAGATAAATTAACTTGGAGAGATATAAGTGAAAATTATATAATAGAGCAAGTATCAAGAATTGTTGAATCTATAGTAAGTAAAATTCCGGGATATATTTTAGAAAGTTCATCAAGATATAGATATTTAGCATATAGATTAAAAAATATGCTTATATCTGCAATAAGTATAATAAGTGAACAAATAAAGCAAGGATCATTTGAACCAAGTGACTATGAAGTAGATTTTGGAGTATATGGGAAATATCCTCCTATAAAAATAATATTAACTAATGGAGAAGAAATAAATTTAAGAGGTCAAATTGACAGAATAGATGAATTTAAAAATGAAGAAGGAAAATATATAAGAATAGTTGACTATAAGTCTAGTAAGAGAGAGTTAAGTTTAACTGATATATACCATGGTCTACAGTTACAATTATTAGTTTATTTAGATGCCATACTAGAAAGTGATAATGGATTAAAACCAGCTGGTATATTATATTCATCCATAGATGATCCAATAGCTAAATTTGATGAGAATAAAGAAGATGATGAGATAAGAGAAGAAATTCTTAAAAAACTAAAAATGCAAGGTTTACTTATAAAAGACCCTAAAATAATAAAAGAAATGGACAAATCATTAGCAAGTGGTGAAAGAAGTACATCACTTATTATACCTGCAAATTTAAATAAAGATGGGAGTTTAGGTAGACATACAAAAGGTGTAAGTATAGAAGAATTTGAAGTTATAAGAAAATATGTAAAGGAAACTATAAAAGATATATGTGAAGATATGTTTGATGGAAATATAAGTATAGCACCTTATAAAAATAAAGATAAAAATTCATGTGATTTTTGTGAATATTCATCAGTTTGTCAATTTGATAGTAGTCTAAAGGATAATAAATATAAAATTATAAATAAAAAAAGTGATGATGAAATAATAAGAATGATGAAAGGAGAGATTGAATAATGAGTTCTCCTAAATGGACAAAAGAACAACAAGCAGTTATAGATAGTAGAAATTCGAATTTATTAGTAGCAGCTGCTGCAGGCTCAGGAAAAACAGCGGTATTAGTTGAGCGTATAATACAAATGATAACGGACAAAGAAAATCCAATTGATATAGATAAACTATTAGTAGTTACGTTTACAAATGCAGCAGCATCAGAAATGAGAGAAAGAATAGGAGATGCTATAGGTAAGGCTTTAGATAAAGACCCAGATAATAAACATTTACAAAATCAGTTAGTACTTTTAAATAAAGCTAGTATAACAACGATACACTCATTTTGTTTAGAAGTTATAAAATCTAATTTCCACAAAATAAACTTAGATCCAAACTTTAGAATAGGTGATACAACTGAATGTACAATACTAAAGCAAGAAGCTATAGAAGAAGTATTTGAAGCGTTATATGTGGAACAAAATGAAGATTTTTTAAATTTAGTAGAAAGTTATGCAGAAAAAAGAGGAGATAGCAACTTACAAGATATAATTCTAGGAATATATAATTTCTCAATGGCATCTCCAGATCCAAAGGAATGGTTAGAATATTCAGCAGAGCAATTTAATGTAAATGATGATTTTGATTTTTCAAAATCCATATGGGCAAATTCAATATTAGATACTGTTTACATGGAAGTAGAAGGAATTGAATCTAGTATGAGAAAGTCATTAGAAGAGCTTTATGGTATTGAAGAATTAGATACTTATCTACTTAAATTTAGAAATGATTATGAAGGTATAAAAAGAATATTAGATGCTTGTGACACAAAAAATGATAATGCATGGAATGATACTTTTATAGCTATGTCATCTATGGAATTTGAAAACTATACAAAAGGAGTAAAAAGACTTCCAAAGGATGCACCAGATTATATAACTGATATTAAAAAAAGAGCAGATGATATAAGAAAAAATGCTAAAAAAACTGTACAAGATATGGTTTCTTCAGTTTTTAGAAAAGAAAATGATGATATAAAGCAAGAAATTAAATATTTATATAATATAGTAAAATCAATATCTGATATAGTAATTAAATTTGAAGATGCTTATAGTAATAAGAAAAGAGACAAAGGTATTATAGACTTTAATGATATAGAGCATTTTGCATTAAAAATACTTATTCAAAAAGATGAACATGGTAATGATATTCCTTCTGATATAGCCTTATCTTATAGAGAAAAGTTTTATGAGATATTTATAGATGAATATCAAGACAGTAACTTTGTACAAGAAGTATTACTTAGTAATATAGCTAAGATAAAAACGCCAAATAGATTTATGGTTGGAGATGTAAAACAAAGTATATATAGATTTAGACAAGCAAAACCAGAAATATTTTTACAAAAGTATTCGGACTATGATACTGAAAAAGGTTCATTATATAGAAAGATAATGCTTTATAAAAACTTTAGAAGTAGAGAAGAAGTAGTAAACTGTGCAAATTACATATTTGAAAATACTATGAGCAAACAAATTGGAGATATTGATTATACTGAAGAAGAAAGACTTAATTTAGGGGCATTATTTAAAGAAAATGAAAATGAGAAAGCTATAGTTGGTGGAGCATCAGAAATTCATATAATACAAACAAAAGCTAATTCAAATGATTTAAAAGATGATAATGAAAAAGATTTATCTGATGAAGAGGACGAAGAAATAGATAATATTCAAATTGAAGCAAGAATGGTTGGTAAAATAATACAGGAAATGATGAGCACCAAAGAAGATGGAAAAATTCAAATGGTTTATGATAAGAAATTAGATGATTATAGACCAGTAGAATTTAAAGATATAGTAATATTACTTAGAGCAACATCTGCTTGGGCGCCAGTATTTGCTGATGAACTTATGAATATGGATATACCTACATATGCAGATATAGGAATAGGATATTTTGATACAGTAGAGATTAAGACAATAATGAGTCTACTACAAGTTATAGATAATCCTATGCAAGATATACCTCTCTTAGCTGTACTTAAATCACCAATATGCGGATTTACTCCTGAAGAACTTATAGATATAAGGGTAGAAGATACACAAAGAACTTTCTATGAGGCTTTAGAAACATATAGTAAATACGATGATGAGATAGGGAATAAAAGTTTAGATTTCTTAAATAAACTACAAGATTATAAAGAAAAGTCATTATATATGAGTACAGATGAGTTTTTATGGTATCTATATACTAAAACTGGATATTTTGCATATGTAGGAGCATTACCAGGTGGATCTCAAAGACAAGCAAACTTAAAAATACTGTTTGAAAGAGCAAAGCAATTTGAAGAAACAAGCTTTAAAGGAATATTTAATTTTATAAACTTTATAAGTAAGTTAAAAAAGTCAAATACTGATATGGGAAGTGCAAAGACACTTGGAGAAAATGCAAATGTAGTTAGAATTATGAGTATACATAAAAGTAAAGGTCTAGAATTCCCTGTAGTTATATGCTCGGGAATGGGTAAAAATTTTAACAACCAAGATTTTAGAAAAAGTATATTATATCATCATGATTTAGGATATGGTCCAGAATTAGTTGACTATAAAAGAAGAATATCTTATCCAAGTATAGCAAAGGAAGCATTAAAAAGTAGAATAAATATAGAAAACTTATCAGAAGAAATGAGAGTTTTATATGTTGCATTTACTAGGCCGAAAGAAAAATTAATTATAACAGGTTCTTCTAGAGACATAAATAAAAGTATAACTTCTTGGTCAAATGGAATAGATTCAAATGGTCCTATATCTAAATATAAAATTTTAAAAGGAAAAAGCTTCTTAGACTGGATAATGCCATCAGTACTAAAGCATAAAGACTTAGAAAATATTAGAGAAATGGCAGATATAGAAATAGAACATATAAGTAATCATCCATCAAAATGGGAAACTAAAGTTTGGTATAAAGAAGATGTAATTTTAGAAAATAAAGAAGATGAAGAAGAGGAATGTGTAAGAGACACTTTAGAAAATCTTGATATAGATAAACCAAGTACTTCTTATTATGAAAAAATAAAAGAAAAGCTAGACTATAAGTATAGATATGAAGCAGCTACAGAAAAACCAGCAAGTATATCTGTAACTGAGATAAAGAAAATACAAAATTCTTATGAGGAAGAACTAGCACAAGATATATTTAATAATAATATAGTTCTTAAAAAGCCCCTATTTATGCAAGAAGAATCTGAAGATAAGATTACAGGTGCTGAGAAAGGAAGTATAGTCCATTTAATCATGGAGCTTATAGATTTTAATAAAATTAATACAATAGATGAAATAAAAGAACAGATAAACAAATTTATAAATAAAAATATCATAACAGAAAAACAATCAACAGTTATAAATCCTTATAAGATATATAAATTTTTCAAATCAAATATTGGACAAAGAATGCTAAAATCGTCATTTGTAAAAAGAGAACAAGCTATATATGCTCAAATTAAAATTAAAGATGTATATATTTATGAAGATTTAATAAAAGATAATAGTTCAAATTATGATGATGAAACTATAATGCTTAGAGGAATTATAGATGCATATTTTGAGGAAGATGAAAAGATAGTAATAGTTGATTATAAAACTGATTTTGTAAACAATGAAAATAGAGAAGAAGTTATAAGTAGATATAAAAAACAATTAGATTTATATGCTGAAGTTTTAGAAAATCTTACAGGAAAAAAAGTTAAAGAAAAGTATATTTACTTATTTGGTATTGATGAAGATATATTGATATAATATCTATATGTATAAAATATAGACGTAATAATTCAACAATAAAGAAGATATAGTATAATATTGATCAATATATTAATATTATACTACATACATCTAAGGAGGAGTTTCAATGGATAAAATACATATAAAAGACTTAGAAATAATTGCATTTCATGGAGCAATACAAGAAGAAAAAGTTTTAGGACAAAAGTTTGTTTTAACATTTGAATTAGATGTAGATCTACGTCAAGCTGGAAAAAATGATGATTTAACTAAAACAGTTCATTATGGAGAATTAGCTCAACAAATAGAAGAGGAATTTACAAAGACATCTTATGATTTAATAGAAAAAGCAGCTGAAGAAATATGTGAGTTTATATTACTTAATTATCCTTTAATAAAAAAGGTAAAATTATTACTTAAAAAACCATGGGCTCCAACTAGAAAGTATGTAGAATATGTAGCAGTTGAAATTGAAAGAAAATGGAGCAAAGTATATATAGCTGCAGGAGCAAATTTAGGAGATAAAGAAAAAACGCTAAAAGATGCTATATCAAAAATAAATGAAAGAAAAGATTGTATAGTTACAAAGGTATCAAATTTTTATACTACAGATCCAGTAGGATATGAAAATCAAGATAAATTTGTTAATTGTGTATTTGAAATAAATACTCTACAAAGGCCAAATGAACTGATGGATACTTTATTAGAAATTGAACAAGAGTTTAAAAGAGAAAGAATAATAAGATGGGGTCCTAGAACTTTAGATTTAGATATTATATTTTATGATGATATAATATCGTATGATGAACATATACTAATACCTCATCCAAGAGCTCATGAAAGACAATTTGTTATGAAACCTATGTGTGATATAAATCCATATTTTGTACACCCAGTATATAGAAAGAGGGTAATGGATATATCTAATGAATTAGGTGAGTTATAAAATATTTCCCTTAGCTTAATAAGATTATATTAAGTTAGGGGAATTTTTTATTATAGTATAATCAAATAAAAATGTAATATAATATAAATTAATTAAAAAATATTAATATAAAAAATTTTTTATAAGTTAAAAATTTTTGTATATGGGTACAAACTAGTATAAAGATAAATTATTAAATTAAGTAGATTTAAATATAGATAAAATAGAAATTAAGACAAAAAGGAGTAAAATATATGAAAAGGTTAGAAGGTAAAATAGCATTAGTAACATCAGGAACAAGAGGTATAGGCCTTCAAACTGTTAAGACATTAGCAGCTAATGGTGCAACAGTTTATATAGGAGCAAGAAGATTAGATGCAGCACAAGAAATATGTGATGAGTTAGAGGTTGATAACTATAAAGCAAAACCTGTGTATTTTGATGCAACAAAAGAAGAAACTTATGAAACAATGGTTAAAGAAGTTATAAAAGATGCTGGAAGAATAGATATATTAGTAAATAATTTTGGGACTACAGACGCACAAAAAGATAAAAATTTAGTAGAAGGAGATACAGATACATTCTTTAATACAGTAAATGCAAATTTAAAAAGTGTGTATTTACCGTGTAAAGCAGTAGTTCCATATATGATAGAAAATGGTGGAGGGAGCATAATAAATATATCTACGATAGGTTCTATAGTACCGGATTTAGGAAGACTAGGATATGTTGTTTCAAAGTCAGGTGTAAATACACTTACAGAAAATATAGCAGTTCAATATGCTAAACATAATATTAGATGCAATGCAATTTTACCAGGACTTATAGCTACAGATGCAGCAATTAATAATATGAGTCAAGAATTTATAGATTCTTTCTTAAAACATGTTCCACTAAATAGATTTGGATTACCTACAGATATTGCTAATGCAGTACTATTTTTAGCAAGTGATGAGTCATCATTTATAACAGGGGAAATATTAAGTGTGGCTGGAGGATTTGCTAAGCCATCACCTTTATATGGTGATAATGTTAGGAGATAAATTTTTCAAAGGGTATTGTTAATAATATATTAGCATTACCCTTTAAATTTTATATTTATAAAGTTTTTGTGTGAAATAATATATTTTATAGATTAAGACTTATTACATAGAACAAAATTAAAATATTTTATTATATATAATATAAATGGGAGAAATTTATTGACTATTTAAATTAATAAATATATCCTTATAAAGTATTAATTGAGAAGCATATAAAATATAGAAAGTTACTTAAATAAATATATAAAAAGGAGATTAGAAGTGAATCAAACAATAAGTTCAAATCGAATAAAAGGAATAATATGTATAATATTATCAGCGCTAGGATTTGCGTTAATGTCAGCATGTGTAAAATTAGCAGGAGATTTACCTAACTTTCAAAAAGTTTTTTTTAGAAACTTAGTATCTGCAATTATAGCACTATATTTAATATTTAAACATAAGGGAAGTTTAACAGGAAAAAAAGAAAATAGAAATTTATTACTTATGAGATCAGTATTTGGAACTATAGGTGTAATTTTAAATTATTATGCTATAGATAAATTAGTTTTATCTGATGCGAATATGTTAAATAAACTAAGTCCTTTCTTATCAGTACTTTTATGTGCATGTTTTTTAAAAGAAAAAATAAATAAAAGGCAAATGATATCAATTATAATAGCATTTACAGGTGCATTATTAATAATAAAACCTACATTTAGTATAGCAGTTATACCATACTTAGCTGGTATTTTTGGTGCATTATTTGCAGCATCAGCATACACTTGCTTAAGAGTATTAGGAGGAAGAGAAGAGTCTTATACTATAGTATTTTTCTTTTCAATGTTTTCATTGATAACAATATTCCCAATATTTTTATATGTATATGAACCAATGACTATATCTCAATTAATATATTTACTTTTGGCGGGAGTATTTGCTAGTTTAGGTCAATTTGGAATAACATTAGCTTATAGATATGCACCAGCTAAAGAAATATCTATATTTGATTACACTAATATAATTTTTTCTGCAATATTGAGTATATTTATATTTAATCAATATCCAGATATATTAAGTATGATAGGATATATAGTAGTATTTTCTGCAGCTTTTTATATGTTTTTATATAATAAAAAGTTAGATAAAATGGAAAAAGAAAATTAATAAAAAGTAGTTTGAATTAATGAGTTAGAAAAGATAATATAATTATATATAAAATAACTAATGACAAGGTGAGACGATGGAAGAATTAAAAAAAGCAATTAAAGAGATAGTAGAACAAGAAATTGTAAAGATAGTTATAAGTAATAAAAAAGATAAAGATGAGAAATACAATAAGATTGTGATCTTACTTAAAGAAACCCCTAAGAAAAAATACTATCAAATAGAAAAATATACAGATAAACAAGTATTTCATAAAAATATTGAATTAAATATGTTAGAGGAAACTATATTAGAACTGATGGAATCTAAGTATAAGCAACTTTCAGCATGGTCAGTAAATATGAATTTTGATTTAAAAATATCTAAGAAGAACAAGGTTTTCTTAGGAAAGAAAAAAAGTGATAATTCAAATATTACTATAAAAGGTCATAATAAAGAAAAGAACTATATATTAAAAGAAGGCACAATAATACAACCACTTATAGATTTAGGAGTATTTACTAAAGATGGTAAGGTTGTAAATTCTCAATATGATAAGTATAAACAAATAAATAGATTTATAGAAATTATAGATGATGAAGTTAAGAAAAATAAATTTGAAGAATTGACAGTATTAGATTTTGGATGTGGAAAGTCATATTTAACTTTTGTTTTATATTATTATTTCACAGAAATAAAGAAAATCAATGTTAAGATGATAGGATTAGATTTAAAAGCTGATGTTATAAAAAAATGTAATGATATTGCTAAAAAATATAATTATAAAAATTTAAGTTTTGAACTTGGAGATATAAATGGATTTAAATATAATAATAAGGTTGATATGGTAATAACTCTACATGCATGTGATACAGCTACTGATTATGCATTATATAACGCTATAAAATGGAATACAAAAATGATATTTTCTGTGCCGTGTTGTCAGCATGAATTTAATAGCCAAATGAAGCCAGAAAACTTACCTATATTATCTAAATATGGAATAGTTAAAGAAAGAGTATCAGCGCTTATGACTGATGCTGTTAGAGCTAATCTATTAGAGAGCGTAGGATATAAAACTCAATTGTTAGAGTTTATAGATATAGCGCATTCTCCAAAGAATATTTTAATAAGAGCATCAAAATCTAATATTTCAAGTGAGAAAAAAGAAAAAGCATTAAAAGAAGTTAATGATTTAATAAGAGAATTTAATTTTAAGCCGACATTATATAATTTATTAAAAGAAGAAGAGTTAATATAAACTAAAAAATCATCCAAGATTGGATGATTTTTTAATTTTAATAAACATCTATCTAATAATATATGATAAATATATTTTATAGAAAATAGAATTAAAAAAAGTGGCGTCTACAAGGGGGAGTTTGTAGACGCCATATATACTTATTAGGGGGAGAGATATATAATTTCCGTTCTCATTAATAAGTATTAACAAATTATTATTTTATATACACATTATAATAAAAAAACCACCTACGGGGGGGAGATAGGTGGTTTAAATTAGGGGGTTGAATTTTATTTATATCCGATCACTAAAATATTTACAGGAGTTTTATTTATTAAGAGAAACTTTTTATAAGCTTCTCTTAATATAACATATGCATATTAGTACAAAATGTGACAAATTTAAAAATAAAAAATATTTATTGTAAATATTCGTCTAAATTTATATTAAATTTTAAAATTAGCTAAATATTTATAATAAATATATTGAAATTTACGATTTGAATTTATAATAATTATTTCATTTATTAACTTTAAAGTAGCATTATATTTATCAATAACATTAGCAAATTTTCTAATATGATTTGATATAATTAAGTTGGTAGTATGATATATTACAGCATAAGCTTCTTTAGAATATAAAATTATAGAATATTTTTTATAAAATTTTCATAAATATACCCTCTTAATTAATATAATATTTTTATATTGAAGTATTAAATATTTTATCTAAAAAAATATAAACTATATAAATTTATTATAAATGCAAAAAGTATAATTTGAATATTGATTATATAAAGTGCAAAATATAATATAAGAAATTATAGAAGTTTATATTATTTACCAAACATAGTTAAATATGATATAATTTAATCTATTAAAATTAAAGTAAAAAATTAGGAGAGTGATAAAGGTTGGATTCGACCAGTATTTTGATTCAAACTATAATATTAGTGATATTGCTTATAGGGTCAGGTTTTTTCTCTGCATCAGAAACATCACTAATGTCATTAAGTAAAATAAGAATAAGACATATGCAAGAAGAAGGTGTTAAAGGCGCAAAATTAGTTGCAAGTTTAATAGAAGACTCAAATAAGCTATTAAGTACTATTTTAGTTGGAAATAACGTTGTAAATATAGCAGCTACATCTATATCAACATCTTTATTTATTACATTACTTGGTCCTCAAGGTGTACCTGTAGCGACTGCAATTATGACAGTTTTAGTATTATTATTTGGAGAAATAACTCCTAAAACTATAGCTGCTAATAATTCTGAAAAAGTTGCTATTCTTGTATCAAGACCAATAAAGATAATTATATTTATATTAAGACCTGTAGTATGGGTATTTAATCTAGTTACAGGAGTAATATTTAAAATATTAGGTGTAAAAGATAAAAGTGGTCAGCCATATATAACTGAAGAAGAATTAAAAACTATGGTAAATGTAAGTCACGAAGAAGGTGTTCTTGAAATAGAAGAAAGACAAATAATTAATAATGTATTCCAATTTGGTGACATGCAAGCTAAAGAAGCCATGGTACAAAGGTTAGATATGATCGCTATAAATAGTGAAGATAAATATGAAGAAATAATAGAAATGTTCAAAAATGAAAAGCTTAGTAGAATGCCTGTATATAATGAATCTATAGATGATATAATAGGTATTTTAAATATAAAAGATATAATATTTTTAAATGACGAAGAAATACAAAAATTCAATATAAAAGATTATATAAGGGAACCGTTCTTCACATATGAATTTAAGAAAATAACACAATTACTTGAAGAAATGAAAATAGAAAAAAGTCAAATGGCTATAGTTGTAGATGAATATGGAGGAACATCAGGACTTATAACTATAGAAGATTTGGTTGAAGTAATAGTTGGAGATATAGAAGATGAATATGATGAAGAAGAAGAAGAAATACAAGTAATAAAAGAAGATGAGTATATTGTAGATGGTAGTATAAAAATTACAGATGTAAATGAGCTAATAGGTGTAAGATTAGAATCAGAAGAATTTGATTCTATAGGTGGATATATAATAGGACATCTAAGACGTTTACCTGAAGAAAATGAAGTAATAGAGGTAGATAATATAAAATTCTGTATAGAAAGTTTAGATAAAAATAGAATAAAAAAGGTAAGAATTTTCACATAAAATAAAACACTATATAGTGTTTTATTTTTTTATGTATAATTTAAATTATATTATAAAAAGTTATGCAAATAATTTTAGAATTTAAATTATATTAAAAAAATAAATATAGACTATGATACATAGCTTAAGTGAATCAAATGTTTATTTTTAGGAATTATTAATTGACAATAAATAATATAAATAGATTCAATTATAAAAAATATATGGAATGGATTAAGACTAGATATACTTTGAAATAGTATTATAATATAATGGTTATAATAAGATTTATATACAAAACTTAACAATAAATACAAAGGAAGGGTTGAATATGAGAGAAAAGGTAGTTGAAAGATTTTTAAAATATGTTACTTTTGATACAACTGCAAATCCTAATAATTCAAATTGTCCATCAAGTGAAGGTCAAAGAGTATTTGCAAATTACTTAGTAGAAGAGCTTAAATCTTTAGGATTAGATGATGCACATGTTGATGAAAATAGTTATGTTATGGCAACCTTAAAAGGAAATACAGAAGGTGTAGAAACTATAGGATTTATATCACATTTAGATACAGCTCCAGATATTACAGGTAAAAATGTTAAGCCAAAGATAATAAGAAACTATGATGGTAATGATATAGTTTTAAATGAAGAATTAAATATAATAACATCGTCTAAAGATTATCCAGATTTAAGAAAATTTATAGGTGAAGATTTAATTGTTACAGATGGCACAACATTACTAGGTGCAGATGATAAGGCTGGTATATCTGAAATAGTTACAGCAATAGAATATTTAGTAAATAATCCAGAAATAAAACATGGAGATATCAAAGTTGGATTTACTCCAGATGAAGAAATAGGTAGAGGAGCAGACTTATTTAATGTTGAAAAGTTTGGTGCGAAGTATGCATATACTATCGATGGTGGAATAATGGGGGAGCTTCAATATGAAAACTTTAATGCTGCAGGTGCTAAGATAACTATTCAAGGAAGAAATGTACATCCAGGGGCAGCGAAATATAAAATGATAAATGCTTTACATATAGCGGCAGAAATATCACAAATGTTTCCTCAGAGTGAGAGGCCAGAAACTACAGAGGGATACGGAGGGTTTTATCATTTAAATGACATAAATGGAAATGTTGAAAATGCAACTATGATTTATATAATAAGAGATCATAGCAAGGAAAAATTTGAACATAGAAAGCAATATATGAAAGATGCTATATCTAAAGTAAATGAAAAATATAATGGAAGAGTTACTTTAGAATTAAATGATCAATACTATAATATGAAGGAAAAAGTAGAACCTGTTAAATTTATTGTTGATATAGCAGAAGAAGCTATGAAGGAATGTGATATAACTCCAATAATAGTACCAATAAGAGGTGGTACAGATGGAGCTAGACTATCATTTATGGGGTTACCATGTCCAAATATATTTACAGGAGGACTTAATTTCCATAGTAAAAATGAGTGTATTCCAATAATTGCATTAGAAAAGTGTTCAAATTTAATAGTTAAAATAGCACAAAAATATGCTCAAAGATAAAAATAAAATAAGGAGTGGTAAATATTTACCACTCCTTAAAATTTTCATATATTAGTCAAGGTTTATTATATCTTTAGTATTAATATCTATTAAATTAAAATTCATATCAATTTCATCTTCACTTTGGATAATATCTATTATAGCTACAGAATGAGTACCATCCTTAGGGATAGAAGTACTTCCGGGGTTTAGAACTACTAAATTTTCGTCAAGATACAATTCTTTAACATGTGTATGTCCAAGGATAAGTATATCAGCGCCCATACTCTTAGCCTTATTAATTGTATCTTCTTTAGAATCTGTATAACCATGAGTGGTAACTATTCTAGTTTCACCAAATTGGCTCATAACATAAGGACTTTGAATAGGATGAATTATTACCATTTGATCTACATCAGCATCGCAGTTACCTTTGGCTATGATTAAATTATCTAATGAATTTATTTTAGAGATTAAACCTTTTGGATTATATCCTTCAGGTATATCATTTCTAGGACCATGATAAAGGATATCTCCAGCATGAATTAAAACATCGCAATCAGATAATACATCTAATGCTTTTTCAAAATAAGTTAAGCTTCCATGAGTATCACTCATTACTCCGATTTTCATATGTATTTCCTCCAATATGTTGTAAAAAATTTTTGAAACTCCACTCCAAAATTTATAATCTAGCATTCGAAGTAGTTTTATTTTTAAGTAAGATACAGATATTTTTATACTAGACATCTGACTAATCTATATTCAATTCCATCAATTACTATGAGTATAGAGTCCTCAAATCTGTATTCAAGTATTATTTTTAATATAGACTCATTAGAAAAAATTATACTAGATGTAAAACATCTATATGTATTTATAAGATAAAGTGGTGTAATTTGAATAAGATTTAATAAAATTATCTGTATGGCTAGGTTATATTTCAGAGAGAAAAACAAGATGACCTGTATTTATTCCTATTATGGGAGTTTGATTAAAATTAAAATCATTAACTGTTTTTAAAAATTAACCATATCCACCAATTGATATTATAAGTTCGGCATCTTTAGAAAACTCATATGTTACTTCAAATACTGTGTTAATTAATTTTTTTGTTAGTATTTTTTAGTTTTAATAGATTTATTTACTTGATTTGAATTTATAGTTATAATCCTTGTCATATCTACACCCCTTTATACTTTGTATTATACCATAGTTTGGAAAGATAACTAATTACTTTATAGTTAAAATATGTATTATTATATAAATATAATTTTTATAGATATAAAAAATCCTTATCTATTTTAAAAAAATAGTATAAAATATATAATGTTATTATTAATGAAAGTAGGTGTAAATTTGTTTAAAAAAGAAGACCAAAAATACAACCTTATATCATATACAAATGAAGAAGAATTAACTCTAAAGGAAGTTTTATTAGATAAATTAAGCTTTTCTGTAAGGTCAATATCGAAAATGAAACGAGAGCAGAGTGTATTTGTAAATGGAGTTTTTAAAAAGCCGAGCACAAAGCTTAAAAAAGGAGATTTAATAGAAGTAAAGATAGAAGAAGAAATGGCAAGCTTTGAGCCACAAAATTTAAATTTAGATATAATATATGATGATTTTGATATAATAATGGTTAATAAACCTCCATTTATGGTGGTACATCCAACAAAAAGTCATTTTGATAATACAATAGCAAATGGAATAACATATTATATTAAGAAAAAAAATGAAAATGTAAAAGTAAGATTTGTAAATAGATTAGATATGAATACTTCAGGTCTTGTAATAGTTGCTAAAAATGCTTATGCACATCATACAATATCTGTTGATATGGGAAATGATGATGTTGAAAAAAAATATATAACAGTAGTTAAAGGTATAGTAAAAAATGATGAAGGAACTATAAATGAACCTATATATAGACCAACAGAAGATAGTGTAAAGAGAGTAGTTGATGAAAGAGGACAAGCATCAATAACGCATTATAAGGTTTTAGAAAGGCTAAATGATGCTACTGTATTAGAAGTAAAATTAGAAACAGGTAGAACTCATCAGATAAGAGTACACATGTCACATATTGGTCATGGTATAATTGGAGATGAATTATATGGATATGTAGATGAAAGTCTTATAAATAGACAAGCTTTACATGCATATAGTCTATCATTTAATCAGCCTAGAACTAAAGAAAATTTAGAGTTTAAAGCAGAGTTACCAAGTGATATAAAAGATTTAATTGAAAAATTAAGAAAAAATAATTAATTTGAGGTGGGAATTATGATAATACATAAATTTATTGTACATGTTTTAGATAAGAATAGCGATGTACCTATATTAAATGATTTTGAAGGGAAAATTAATCCTGAAGTAGATAAGTTTTTTCAAAAAATTATAAAAAGAGTTACAAAAGATGATGACTTAAGAAAAGGTGTTTTTAAAAATTATAATGACAATGTAGTTAGAAATTGTTGTGAACAAATCATATATGACGAAAATACATTCTTAGAAAATTCAAAAGAAATAGCAGCATACTTATTTGATATTATGAAAATAAATTCAGAATTAGAATCTTGTGATTTAGCTATTTGTTTATATACAGTAAAGGATGAAAAATATGTAGCTATATTAAAATTAGATTATAAAAAATTATATACTCACTCTATTGAATTTGTAGATGAAAAGTTTAATATACAAATGGTTGCTAATGAAATAGGTATACCAGAGACTGGAAGACAAAAGCAATGTGCATTAATTGGTGTAAGTGGAATGAATGATGAATATCAATTAAGACTTTTAGATAAAGATGCAGAGAAAGCAGAAATAGAATCTAAGTTTATAACAGAATTTTTAAATGCAGAAAGAATAGATGATGATAAGTATAAGACTAAAATATTTAAAAATACAGCTGAAAATTGGATAACGAATGCGTTAAGTGAAGATATAAAGCAAGCTGAGGAAGTAAGGAGTATATTAAATTATACATTAAAAGAAAAACATGAAATTGATTTAAATGAATTTGTAGAAAGCTCTATAAAAAACGATGAACTTAAAGAAAGTTTTAAAGAGCATATGGAAGATAAAGGTTTAGATGAAAGTTTTAATATAGACAAGAAATGGGTTGAAAAAAAGCTTAAAAAAAGAAGCATTAAAACAGATAATGGATTTGATATAAAGGCAGATTTAACAGATTTTGAAGATCCAATGAAATATAGTGTAAGACAAAATCCAGATGGAAGTATAGATATAGTTATAAAAAACGTAAGATTTTATGAAGAAAAATAAATAAAAAAATGAGCATCAATATGTAAAATATTGATGCTTATTTTTTATATTTAAGGAATTATAGTACTTAAACACTCATTGATAAAATTTAAAATAACAATTATATTAATGCATTGGATTTGAGTTTAAAAATATTTTGATCAAAAGATTAAGTCTTTGACGACATGAAATGTTTATCTGACATTTTGTTCAAGTCAAGCGAATATTTTATACAAGCACTAAAATATAAATTTATTCATATATATTAGTAATAGATAAATTGTATACATATCAAGGGGGAGTATATATGGATCAAATAAAGGATATGTTTAGAGGATTTAACTTTTTAGGTGATAATCCTACATTAGTATTTCTTATATTAGGTCTAGTTATTTTATTAATGATTAGTAATGGAGACTTAGGATGTTTTTTTGAACAAAATAATTCATTAATGTGGATTGTAGCTATAGTATTTATAGTATTTTTATTTAATAATAATAACGATGATTGTTACTGTTAACAATAAATAAAAACCGAGATTAATTCTCGGTTTTTATTTATTGTTTTCTATAAATTTACATATATCGCCTATAGTTTTGAAATGTTCAGCTTCCTCATCTGGTATTTCTATACCAAATTCGTCTTCAAGAGCCATTATAACTTCAACAGCATCTAAAGAATCAGCTTCTAAATCTTCAGTTAAAGATGTGTCTAAAGTTATAGAATCTACATTATCTATAGATAATTGTTCTGAAATTATTGATTTTACTTTTTCAAACATATTATCCTCCTATAAGTAAATTGTTAATTTTAATTGTAGTTTAATATAAGTTTGATAATTTTTCAATACACATTTAAATAAAAAGTAATAAATTTATATGATATGAATATAAATTAAATATATAAATCATAACTAAGGAGGAAATTTATGAAGTATGTGGGATTATTAATATCATCAGTTATAGTATTTTTAGTTATATTGACAAATTTTTATTATAATTCTATAACATTAGATATTCAAAAGATAAAAGATTATATAGTAGAAAGTAATATAATCTTAGAAGATGTACTCAAGAAAGAAGAATATGTAATAGAAAATAAAGATAAGTATATAAAAAGGTTAGTCAACTTAAAAAAAGGAATAAAAAGTTCTACAACATCATTTTTAGTAAAAAATTATAAAGAATATAAGATAAAATCTATAGAAGCATTGATAAATAGTATTTCTAAATCAAATTTAAAGTATTTAGAAGATGTAGACAAGTATAATAAATTATCAGAGAAAGAATTAGAGAAGATTCTAAATAAGAGCTTGATTGAGGTAACTTCTTTACCAATTAATACATATATCTAATTTAAGAGCAAGTTTAAGGGAGGGAATGTCATGGCAAAGCTAGAAGATACGATATCCCGATTTTTTGGAGGAAAAGATGGTATATTTGGTAATGGATTATTAATTGTAATAGTTTTAGTTTTTTTACTAATATGCACAGATATACTAGATAATTTTTTTGAAGATGATAGTATATGGATTTGGATAATATTAATAATTTTATTACTATTTAATTTTGATGATAGTTGCTATTAAGTAATAAAAAAGAAATCTATAAATATTTATAGATTTCTTTTTTTATGTAAAAAATTTCCTTTAAAAAATAATAAAATGTAACAATTTAATGCATAAATACATACGATTTATTAAATAGATAATAAAAAGAATTATCTATAAATAAAAAGGGGGCATAAATATGTCAGGACAACAAGGAATTCAGCGTTTCTTTGGAGGATGTGGATTTGGAGGAAGTGGATTAATAATTATATTAATAATAGGAGCAATATTATTATTAGGAGATGATCTATTAGAATGGTTATTCTGTGATGATATGGCTTTAATATGGATAGTATTATTAATATTACTTTTAACAAATTTTGGTTTTGATAATGGTTGTTGTTAATATTAATAAATTTAAAGAGGCTAAATAGCCTCTTTAAAAAATATAAAAAAATTTAAAAAATTAATAACACTTTAAAAAATTTTACATAGTATATAATTAAAAGAGTTAAAACTCTAGAGACAACTAAGTTTTATCTGATTTGTATATATATTTAAGGAGGGGATTTTTTATGGGAAATAAATTAAGCAGAATATTCGGTGGATGTGATGGAGCATTTGGAGGTGGAGCATGGTGGATAATAGTATTATTCTTCTTATTCTTAGCTTTCCAAGAATGTTGGAGTGAAATATGCATAACTGATTGGATACCATTTTTAATATTATTATTAATAGTATGCTCATGTGGAAGTATAGATGGAGATTGTGGATGTTTAGATAACGGTTACGATTGCTAAGGAATTAGTAAGTAAAAATAAGAAGGATGCTTAATTGCATCCTTCTTATTTTTACTATATAAAAAAATAAAAAAATATCCAAATTTAATATCACAAATTATCTTAGTTGCATATTATATGTTAAGAGCATAAGCTCAATATAAAATATCATCAGGAGGTAGCAAAATGTTAGATAGAATATTTGGATGTGATGGATTCTTTAGTGGTGGAGCATGGTGGATAATAGTATTATTTTTCTTATTCTTAGCATTTGGAGATAGCTGGGTAGATATAGACATAATGGCATGGATACCATTTTTAATATTATTATTAATAACTTGTTCTTGTGGTGGATTATTTGATGATGGATGTTGCTAGAAATAATTAGTTATTTATTAAGTACTGGTTTTAAACCAGTACTTTTATTTATATTGTATAATTTTATTCAATAAAATGTATAATTAATTTAAGGAAGATATTATAAATAAAAATAAGTATGTTTACTTAATTATGTAAGAATAGTATAATTAAAATTTAAATAGAAGATATCGAATTGAAAATAAATACCATTATGTAAGGAGGATGTAAATATGAAGGGCACAATAACTATAAAAGATGTAGCAAAAAAAGCAGGTGTGTCTATATCTACAGTATCGAGAGTAATTAATAATTCAAAACCTGTAACAGATGAAGTCAAGCAAAAGGTTTTAGATGTAATTAAAGAAACTGGATATATACCAAATCCATTAGCAAGAAGTTTAGTAACTAAAAAAAGTCAATTAATAGGGGTAATAGTACCAGAGGTTTCAGATTCTTTTGTAAGTGAGATATTAAATGGAATAGAAGAAGTAGCTAAAATGTATGATTATGAAATACTATTATCAAATACTTATTCAGATAAAGAGCAAGAATTAAAAAGTATAAATTTACTTAGAGCAAAGCAAGTAGAAGGAATAGTAATGATCTGTTGGAAGGTAGAAGAAGATCACATAAATTATATTCAAAATTGTGGAATACCAGCAACATACATAAGTAAAACTGCAAGGGACTATGATATATATACGGTAAGTACAAGCAATAAAGAGGCAACATATGATATGACTAAATATCTTATAGATAAAGGTCATGAAGATATAGCATTTATAATGACAAGTAAAGATGATACTGTTTTAGAAAGAGAAAGACTTTCAGGATATGAGCAAGCGTTAAATGAAAATAATATAAAATTAGATGAAAGTCTAATAAAGTATGGTGGAACTACTTATGAAGCAGGTTATGAAAGCATGAAAGAAATACTGGAAGAAGGTAGAGTACCTCAAGCTGCATTTGTAACTGGAGATGAAGCTGCAATAGGTGCTATAAATGCAGCTTGTGATAAAGGATATAAAGTTCCTGAAGATATATCAATTGCAGGATTTAATGATGTAAAAATAGCTAAAATGTATAGACCTAAGTTAACAACAGTATATCAACCATTATATGATATGGGAGCTGTTGCAATGAGAATGGTTATAAAATTGATAAATAAAGAGCCTATAGAAAGTAAAAAAATAGAGTTACCTTATAGGATTGTAGAAAGGGAAAGTGTAATAACTAGAAAATAAATATAATAAAGTAATATGATTATAGATAAGTATTTTTAATTATTACGTTTAAATATCCAAAATATTAAAATACGTTATTTATATTAGAGGGAATATATTATAAACTATAATGAAAGAGTGTAGACAAAGTCTACACTCTTTCATTATTCACCTTTAGAAACTTTTTTTACTTTTTTAACAACTTTCTTTGTTTTTTTATGTGGATTTGCTACATTTGTATTATCATTAGGTGTAGATGGGACATGTTTTGTTGATTTAGTTTTCTTAACATTTTTTGTGTTAGAAGAAGGTATATTTGAATTACTTGATGAATTATTTTTTTGAGTTTTATTTTTCTTATTTTCTATTTTATCTTTAACTTCAGCATCATATATTTTATTCATAACAGCATCTAGTTTCTTTTTTTGATCATCATTTAAAAAAGCTTTTAATTTAGAAACGACCTGTTCTTTTCCTTCTAAAGTTTTACCTATTTTGACTAATTCATCCATTAATTCTCCTTCAGATTTACCTTTGTATCCATCAGCTATTTTTTCTATCTTGTCTTTGTCTATATTTTTTTCTTTAGCCATTTTTTCAAGAATATCTGTATTTACTTTTTTCATAAATTTACCCCTTTCTTATAATATAAATTAAATTTTATTCATATTATTTATATATAGAAATAATTTTGAATCTGTTAAAGATAATTTAATTAAATAAAATTTCTTATAGATAATGTATATGCACTTAGTTGAAAAAAAAGTAACACTAAGATTAAATAAAACATACTTATATATGAGGAAGAAGATAATTTAAGGGGTGACTATGCTTGAATAATCTGCTATTGATAATAGGAATGATTGCATTGAGTAATGGAAATATATCTTTAGGTAATTTACCTTTATTTGATAATAAAAATAATTCTAAAAGAGAAAATAGTGATACTACACGGCCTAGAGAAAGAAAAGTAAAAGATAACAAAACAAGAAAAAAAGTAAATAAAAAAGTTTCAGATAATAATGTAAGTAATTTACTTAAATTTAATATGAATGATATAAATAGAGGAATGAAAATGATGGATTTAAGTGATGATGATTTAGAGCGTGGTATGGAGATAATAACAAGGACTAAAAAGTATATGTCACCTGATGAAAGAAAAATATTAATAAAAATTGAAAGTTTATTAGACTTAGTAAAAGGGATAAAAAGACTTAGTAGTATAGAATTTGATGATTATGAAGAAACAAATTTTTTTAGAAGTATGGATGAAGAAGATAAAAAAAATATGATGATAAAAGAAATTTTAGAAGTATTTCCAGAAAAGAGAAAAGAGTCTCTTGACAAAGCTATTGATATGAAGAAGAAAATAGATTTATTTGCAGAATTATTTTTACCAGATGATTTAGGAGAAGGTGGATTTAGTTTAAGTTCATTAGTTAATATAAATAATTTAGGTAGTATGAATAATCTCAAGTTATTAGGAAGTCTTTTAAGAATAGATGATAATAAAAGATATGAAGAATATGACGATGAAGATTATGAAGAGTATGAAGATGAAGAGTATGAAGATTATAAAGATGAATATGATGAATAAAATGACATCAATAGTAAATACATAGATAAATATAGAGAAAAAAATGGTAAAACATAATAAAATTACATTAATTGTCATACGAAACTACTTTTAAAATATTGTTTTTTAGTATATAATAGGAATATAAATCCTGAAGCATTCGATACGGCTTATTTAAATTCAACCGACAAATGTTGAACGGGAGATCGCGTCTACTAAAATAAAACATACCTGTATTTATATAGGAAGTTTAAAGTTAGTAGCAGGTCACCCACCTGGGAGTATCTCGGGTATGAATTTATTAGGCCACCGGTGTTTTGGGATTTTTTTAGTGCTGCAAATACTGCAACACTAATTATTTAAAATCCTATTATAGTTATATCATCATCAATAGTAAATACTGAAGTTAAATTATATGAGAAATCATCAGGATAATTTGATAAAAATTTAGATCTACAAAACCTTTCATCTATACTAGTTTCATCTATTTGATGTTCACTCCATGTCTTTCCTAAATCATTTGATATAGAAGTATACAGTTTATTAGAATTTACCCACATTAAATAAATAGTTGAATTTTGTTTAACTATACTAGGATATATACAAGTCGATGGACCAGATACATAAATAGAAGTACTTATATCTAATTTATTCTCGTTTAAGTAGCCATTCATATATTTTACAGAATATCCATTATCTATAGATTCACAAAACGTTAAATGATAAAAGTTCATATTGTCTTTTAGAACAGATAAGTATAGCTTGTTTTTATTAGAATTAGTAATCTGACAAGGATTAGACCACGTTAAAGAGTTAGGGTTAAATCTAGAAAAGAATATTTCTTCACATCCATTTACAAGATTAAAATAAAATAATACAGGTGAGTTTTGAATCCATAAAACTGTAAAATTATCTAATACTATATGAGTAATAAAGTCAATTTTATTTTCTATCCATACACCATTATTGTAATAATGATGAAATAAAGCACAAGTATTTGTTGAATTATTATTATAAACATAGTAAATGATATGTATAGAATTGTTTATTACGTTTATATATGGAAACATAATATCAAATTTTTTAGAGTCATAAGTTAAGATATCTTTTTTAGAAATCATAGAAGAGTCTCTAGGAATATGTATCATTTTTAAATTATTATCTTTATATATACCATATATATTATTATTATCTATGCAAAAGGAACAATTTGTAAAATCCATTCCTTTTAAATTATCTAAGTTAGTGCTTGAAATTAAATTATTATTTTTATCGTAATGATCAATTTTAATAGTATTATCTACATAAAACTTGAAAATTTCTTTATCAGATCTTCTTATAATCGTAGAACATTTATTAATAAAGCTCATAAAAATCCTCCTTATAAAAGTTTTTATAATAAATATATATTTTAAATGAAGGAATTTATTCTAAATATATATTTATCATTTATTTAAGTAACAAATATCAATTTATATTCATACTATTAATTAAGCGATGAAAAATGCTTAAACTTAGAATTCATTTAAGGGGAGGACAACAAAATGCAAGACTTAAAAAGATATAAAAGAAAAATAAATCATCCAAATTTACAATGTGAAAATAAAGAAAATTTAAATAATGAATTACAAGAAGATGTGTCTAGAACTTATAATTCAAAAGGATGTGGCTGCAATAAACATGATGATTACGATTTTGAATGCGATTGTGTATGCAAGCCAAAACATAATAATCACAATTGTGATGATGAATGCGAAACTTGTCAAGTAGAATCTGATGAATGTGTAGAAAATTTATGTAGTGAAGGAAGCTGTTATCCGCTATCAGCACCTAAATACTCAACAGCAAATAGCAAACCTCTTGCTATAGAAACAAATAGGGTATATGATAGTATGAAGTTCCAAGTGTTTACTGATGCAGATGCACCTAATGGAGAAGATTTATTCTTTGAATATGAAGTAGTATCAGTTAATGGACCTATTCCAAAATCAGGTGTAGTAAATGTAAATATAGAAAAAGTATGTATGAACTATACAGATATAGTAATAAAACCTGGTTGTACAACATTAGAAGATCATGCAGTAAGTTCTATAAAAGAATTTGAAATGGAAACTTGTGAACAAGAAAATCTTTGTCCAGAATTTATAAATCAAGATGGAGAATTATGCAAAACTTCTTTTGAATATAATGTTTGTGGAAATAAAAATACACAATATTCTTCTCAAGGAAAAGGTGAAAGATCTTCATATAAACAAAAAGGACTAAAAGTTATAGTTAAAAATCTAGTATTAGAGTTAAAAGGAAAATGTGGATGTACAGAAGTTACAGTACTTGCATATCCAGCAACAAGAACATGTAATGGTGACTTAGATTTAGTTAATAAAGTTGTATTTAATTTTAATACTTTAACAGCTCCTATGTGTGTACCAGCAAATGGAACATCATTTACACTAAGACAAAATTTCCAAACTGCATTAAATGTTGATTGTATAGGAAAAACATTATTAAAATTAGTAGATGAAAATTGTTGTGAATCTTACTATGATTTCTGTATACCAAATGGAATAGATTTAATACTTTGCTTAGAAGAAACAGTTAGTATATTAGTAACTGAACAAATAGTAGTATTAGCATCTTTAAATTCAGTAGAGCCAAGAGTAGTAGATACTTTTGCTAAAGTTTGTGATTTTAATAATAGTACAGCAAATAGCAACAGTAATAGCAATAATAACGGATGTAACTGTATAAGATAACTATAGATAAGAGGCTATTTTATATAGCCTCTTTTTAATTTATTATAACTTATATTTTATACTATAGCAGTATTCTAATATATCACTTTTTATATTAGATGAAATATTTTTCTCATTTAGATATATTTTATTATTACGAATAAGTGGGATACTTGTAATCCATTTTCTAGATATACTATTAAAAATTATAGTATTATAAGAAGTATCTCTAGATAAAATATCTATAGTTTTATATTGAAATACTATATTAGATAATTCATCTATATTTAATTTATATATTGATAATTCATCTTTAAAAACTTTATCAATTGTATGCCTAAATACACTATAGTTTGAAATATTAAAATTTATATGAGAAATTTTAAATTGATTATCATCTAAAGGATATCTTTCAACTATAAAAACATTAAAATAATCATTTAATATATAAACCCTCATATCTTGAATATTTTTAGTAGTGTTAAAATACTTTCGTATTATCTTTTTTTTCCATATCCCATTATTATTGAAAATATGAAGAAGCTTACCAAAATTATCAATAGCTAATATATGAATATTATTATTTTTATCAATATTAGCTGAGTAAATATAAATATTACTAGCTAATCTTTCTGAACTTTCATTTATATTTTTTATATATAGAGAATTTCTCTCTGTATATATATAAAAAGGTTTAATATTAGTATTCATTTTACCCCCCTAATATTTAATAATTTAAAGGATTTATAAAGAACTATAATATGTAATAAAGATGCTAACATTGCTGTTAATATTGTAGAATAAATATATCCATTTATATTTATACTTGGTATAGGAAGTAGTATATATAAGCAAGCTAATTGGATTAACATAGTAGATATTGTAATTAAACTTGTTTGAACTTCTTTTCTAAGAGCGTGAAGTATTGCTGATAAAGTTTGATTTAAAGAAGTAAACAAAGGTAATAAAAACATTGATTTTAAATATATGCCAGATAATTTATTTTTAAATATTAATAAACATAACTTTTCTCCAAAGAAATAAAAAACAATAGAACATAATCCACCAACAAATAATGTTAATAATATGGCATAAACAATTTTTAATTTTATAGTTTTATATTTTTTTAAGGTAATTTCTTGTGAAATACTAGGAATTAGATTAACAACTAAAGCTGAACCCAGAGTAAACGGTAGATATATAAAAGGCATAACCATCCCATTTATTACTCCGTAGATACTTAAAGATTGATAATAACTAAGTCCAGATAATGCTAACCTTGATGGTACTATCATAGAACATATTGAATTAATCAATATATTTGACATACGATTACAAGTTATTGGAACTGACATTTTTAATGTTTCTATAGATGAATTATAGAAATCTTTAATACTTATTGTATACTTATTATATAGATTTGAATTTTTATATAAACAACAAGTTATAAATAATATATTAGCAATTTCACCTATGGATATTCCTAATAAAGCTATATAACAATTTAAGTAATTTTTCTTTATACAATTAATAATAATATATACAAATAAGATTCTAACTATTTGCTCTATAACTTGACCTATAGCAGGAACTACAGCATCTTTTAGACCGTAGTAATATCCTCTTAATACATTAGAGATGGTTATTGATACTATAGCTGGACATATTCCTAAAATTAATAAGCAAAGTTTACTATCTTTTAAAAGCATAATAGATAAATACTTAGAATTAAAAGAAATCATTAAAGATAGAATTAATGAAATAAAAAAAGCCACATACAATGTTGATATAAATAACACATTTTTATTATGTTTATCTTTTATAGCATTTTTTGTAGCTACAAGACAACTTAATGTAGTAGGAATACCAGTGGTAGTTAAGGCAATAGATACCATTAGAAAGTTGAATAATACGTGATATATACCTAATCCAGATTCACCAATTACTCTAGAAAGAAATATTTTATATATAAATCCAAGAATTCTTACTATAAAGTTAGATATAAATAATACAATGGTAGATAATATGAGATTAGGAACTCTCAATAAATCACCCCCTCATGTTTAAATATATTCATAAGGGGGTAAAAAAATAATTATATCTTTATAAATTGTGGATTCATTTTATCAAATGAACATACATATTTAAATCCAATACTTTTTAGATAAGAATAAATATAATCAAAATTATAGGCTATTTGAGTAGGGTTATGAGAATCAGAACCAGTAGTTATAATTTCACCACCTAAATCTTTATACATATTTAATATATGTCTAGAAGGTGTTAAATCGGGTAAATTGTATCGATAACAAGATGTATTAACTTCTATTCCTTTACCATCATATATAGCTTGCTTTAATATAGCTTCAATTATATCATCAAAGAGTTTATCATCAAGTACTTTGCCATAGTTACCATATCGTTTTACTAAGTCTAAATGTCCTAATACAGAGTAATTTTTATATATATTTATAATATCGTACAATTCAGTATAATAATGCTCATAGGCTTCATGTTGAGTCTTATCTAAAAAGAAATTTCCAAAATATAAATCAGAGCGATTTATAGCATGTTGAGAACATATTACAAAATCAAATGGATACTGATTTATATCATTATTACATCTATTAATTATTTGTTTTTGTAGCCCAATTTCAATTCCTTTTTTTATAGAAATATTATTTTTATATTTATTCTGAAGGTAATTGATTTTATCAAAATATTTATTATAATCTATTTCCCAGTCATCATCAGAATCAGTATCATAATCAACATGATCTGTAAAACAAATTTCTTTAAGACCAAGTTCTATAGATTTTTTTATCATATCTTCCATATCTGATTTACTATCATTGGAAAAACTAGAATGCATGTGGTAGTCATAAAACATAAATATTTCCCCTTTTTATAGAAATTTTGGTATTATATATACATACTACATATTAACAAATATAAATATAACCATCAATAAATTAATATATGCATAAGTGGTGATAAATTGGAAAGATACAATATAAAGTTTAATGATAATACAAAAAAATATCTACAAATATATAATCATATAAAAGATATGATATTAAATAAAGAACTTAAAGATCATGAAAAATTACAGCCCATAAGAAAATTATCTGAATTTATTAAAGTAAATAATACTACTGTAGTAAAAGCATATGAACTTTTAGAAAATGAAGGATATATATATAAGATTGTTGGTAGTGGAACATTTGTATCATCAAGAGATAATAATGAGAATATTAAGTTTAAAAAAGATGGAATAATACATTTTGATAATGGAAATCCTTCAACTGATATTTTTCCTCTAGAGGATTTTAAAAGAGCTATAAATATAGCTTTAAATAAAGAAGACTCATCAATGTTTGAATATGAAGATGGTCTTGGATTTGAAAAATTGAGAGAAAAGATGGTAGAATATTTAAAATATAGCTATATACATACAAATAAAGAAAATATACAAATAATATCAGGTGCCCAGCAAGGTATTGACATAGTATGCAAAGGTCTTATAAATTACTCAGATGTTGTATTTATAGAAGAGCCTACATATAATGGAGCAATACAAGTTTTTAAGAGCAGAGGAGCTAAAGTAGTATCTATTCCTATGTTAGATGATGGTATAGATATTGGTATACTCAAATTAAAACTTGAAAAAATAAAACCTAAATTAATGTATATTATGCCTAATTTTCAAAATCCAACAGGTATATCGTACTCTACATATAAAAAGCAAAAATTGATAGAGTTAGCACAAGCTTATGATTTTTATATATTAGAAGATGATTTTATAAGCGATTTTAAATTTGAATCTAAAGATAATAGACCTGTTAGAAGTTATGACGATAAAAATAGGGTAATTTATATAAAAAGTTTTTCTAAAATATTTATGCCAGGACTTAGAATAGGTATAGTTGAAATACCAAATGAATTATTAGATATTATTTTATGGGCAAAACATGCATCTGATATATCTACTCCAGGATTAATACAAAAATCTATGTATTACTATTTAGAAAATTTTAGTTTAGAAACATACTTAAAAGGTGTAGAAAAAATGTATACTAAAAAATACTTATTTGCAAAAGAATTAATAAGTGATAAGTTGTGTAAGAAGTTAAAAATGAAACCTCTAGATGGAGGAATGAACTTCTTTTTGGAATTACCAAGGGGATATTCTTCTAATGAATTCGCTAGATATATGTTAAAAAAAGGAGTAGCTATATTACCAGGAACTTATTTTTTTGATAATTTAATAGAGGATAGATTTTTTAGAATAAATATAGCTAATCCAAGTATACAAGATTTAGAAAAGGGAATATCTATAATAAGTGATAATATAGATGATTTTTTAGAAACATACAAAGATAAACTAAATAATAAAAGTAATAAATTATTTTACTAAATAACGAAGAAAGGAGAATACTCAAAATAGTTTGGGTATAATTAACACATGTTTGATCAAAAGAAATTAGATAGAATAAATGAATTAGCAAAGAAAAATAAAAAAGAAGGCTTAAGTGCTGAAGAGTTAGCAGAAAGAGAAGTTTTAAGAAAAGAGTACTTAGCTCACTTTAGATCTCATTTTAAATCAAGATTAGAAAATATTAAAGTAGTTTCTCCAGAGGAATATGAACAAGAAATGAAGAATAAAAAGAACTAAATATAAAATCAGGAGGGGTAGGTAGTATGAAATTAAAATATGAATCAAAAAATGCTTGGGAGCTTGAAAGAGAAAATAATAAACTAGATGATGTAATGGATTACTCAAAAGAATATATGCACTTTTTAGATGTTGGAAAAACAGAGAGAACATCAGCTAGAGAAATTGTAAAAATGGCTAAAGAAAATGGATATATATCAATAGATGAAGCAATGAGTAATGGAAAAATAAACCCAGGAGATAAAATTTATGCAGTTAATAAAGATAAAGCAGTAGCTTTATTTGTAATGGGTAAAAATAAATTAGAAAATGGTATGAAAATAATTGGAGGTCATATAGATTCTCCAAGAATAGATTTAAAACCACATCCACTATATCAAGAAGCAAATTTAGGTTTTTTTAAGACACATTATTATGGTGGGATAAAAAAATATCAATGGTCTACAATACCACTTGCTATACATGGTTTAGTAATATTAAATGACGGACAAAAAGTAGATATTTGTATTGGAGAAGATGAAAAAGATCCTATATTTTGTATAACAGATTTATTACCACATTTAGCACAAAATCAAATGCAAAAAAAACTTGCAGATGGTATAACAGGAGAGCAACTTAATCTATTAATTGGAAATATACCACTAGAAGGTGTAGAAAAAGAATCAATAGAGGCGAATATATTAGAAATATTAAACACTAAATATGGAATTATAGAAGAAGATTTATTAAGTGCAGAAATAGAGATAGTTCCTGCTGGAAAGGCTCGTGATTTAGGTTTTGATAGATCTATGGTATTAGCGTATGGACATGATGATAGAGTTTGTTCATATGCAGCAGTAAAGGCTTTGATAGATACTAAAGATCCTGAATATTGTTCAGTTGCTTTATGTGTAGATAAAGAAGAAGTTGGATCTCAAGGAAATACTGGGATGCATTCGAGATTTTTTGAAAATATAGTAGCTGAACTTATAGCATTAGAAGGGGATTATTCAGAGTTAAAAGTAAGAAGATCTATGGCAAATTCAAAGGTATTATCTGCTGATGTTTCAGCAGGATATGATCCGAATTATTCTGACGCATATGATAAGAGAAATTCTGCATATATGGGATATGGATTAGTTTTAAGTAAATATACAGGTTCTAGAGGTAAAGGTGGTTGTAATGATGCTAATGCTGAATTTATGGCTGAAGTAAGAAGAATATTTAATAAAGGTAATGTAGTATGGCAAACTGCTGAACTTGGAAAAGTTGACCAAGGTGGTGGTGGAACAATAGCATATATACTTGCAAACTATGGTGCAGAGGTTATAGACTGTGGAGTAGGTGTATTAAATATGCATTCACCTTATGAAGTAGTTTCAAAAGTAGATATTTATGAAATGTATAAAGGTTATAAAGCATTTTTTAATATCAATCTATAATAAAAAGAAATAGGCTTTTTA
>CAJFPU010000008.1 GCA_904418825.1 uncultured Romboutsia sp.
AGGTTAAAATATCTTATTTTTTATTTTACATATTAATAAATTTTTTACAGTATATCATCATTTTTAATATATGAATTAGATATTTTGAATATAGATAAATTAGCTTTTATATTGGTATAAGGACATAGAATAACACTAGACTTTGAATTATTATTCAATGAAAATCTTAAATGTGAATCATAAACAGATATTATTGCATCTCCACAAAGTTGTTCCTTTTTAGTTGTACAACTTTCTATATTATGTCCTTTGCAAGAATTAATAGCAAAAGATGCATAATCATTATCGTCACATGCGTGTATATTAGCCCACCATTTTATATATTAGATACCATTAGAATTTATAGTAAAATGCCCAGTATTGTAATTATAATCTATATTTGGATTAGCATTTATTATACATTTATTAAATATAATAGGTTTATCATTATCTATAATACAGTTTAAAGTACTTTGCATTTGTAAACACATTAAACTACCTCCGAAATATATATTAAATTGTTTATTTATATTTATAGATATTTTATAAAATAAGTTTTTATGATAGAATTATACGAAGATATAATGATATATTTTAATTTAAATTATTTTAATCACTGAATTTATAATTTAAGATAATAATTAATTTGAAAAAATATATTTATATAATGTAAAGAGTTAGTTATTACACAATAATATTCTTAGATTATATAATTGATGAGAGTATAATATAATGATAGAAATTAAATAAAAAAAATTTATATCATAAATATAGAGATACATTATATTTTTAATAGATTAAAGATAAATAACTTAAAAAGTGTGTATATTAGCATTTCAATATTTTATTAATATGTAATAAATAATTTTAAAGGAGATAAATATGAATAGATTAATAACTAAAGAAAAAATTTTTATACAAACTAATAAATTAGTAGATATACTTATAAATAGCAGTGGATATAATGATTTTCATGATAAAATAGTAAAAAATAATATAGTATGTGAAGAAAATAAAAACTACGAAATTGCAGGGGCTGGATTTATAGATTTTAATAATCATTTATATGAAGACATAAATCATATGAACTCGATAAGTAGTGGATTATATTTAGATATGACCTTAGTTATGTTTAAGATATATATATGGGGATCAAAGGGTGAAGGTTTTGAAGTGTTTAGACATGTTTTAAGAGGAGAAGAAATAGATAACTTAAAATCTATAGATGATATAAAAAATTACATATATAAAGGTCTATCTGAATTAGAAGATGGAGTAGTTAAAATATACAATAAAGATATAAAAGAAGCATTTGAAGACTTTGGTAATGGAATAGAATCAAGACAGTTACCTCTTCCAAATATACTTAAACATATAAACTTAGAAAATAATATAAACGATTTTAGATAAGTTAAAAAGCTACATTTAGTTATAAATTTTATAACCTAATGTAGCTTTTTTCATAAGGTTTTAAACAGCAAAGTTTAATTTATATGATATATATAGTAAATTAACTTATAAATGATAAAATCTATTTTATTATACTTTTACTTATATAATCATATAGAAATAATATGGATACTAACTTTTTAAAGTTAAACTACTATAATACCTTATAAGTAAAAAGCAAATAACTGTGTTTATAAACTAACATATGGGGTATAACAATGAATGAAAAGTATAATAAATTTAAAGGAGATTGAACCAATGATAAGAGTATGTCCATATTGTTCAAATATAAATGTAGATAAATTAAAAAAGACTATAGGAGAAGAAAATGTTAAAACTGGATGTATAGGTGCATGTAGATCATTTTCTAAAGAAGCTGTAGGAAGAATTGACGGAGAACTTGTTATAAAGCAAACGGAAGAAGAATTTTTAGAATTTGCAAAGAATAATAAATAAAAAGCAAATTAATATAAAATTTTTAATTTCATATATGAGATAAAGTAATAGCTTGTAAAAAATATAAGTTATGTATTTATAAAAAAAGTAGTAGCAATATAGCTGCTACTTTTTTAATTCATATTCTTTATGAAGAATCCAAGTGTTATTTTCCCATCTATATATACATATATTATCAAATTTACAATCAAAATCACATTGTATACGATTTACATAATTCCATAAATCATTAAAGATGTTCTTTATCTTTTTAGAGCTTATAGTAACATGAAATATTTTATTTTTTCCATCTAGATTGTTAAAATTTATATAATCAATATTACTTATACTATCTACTAAATTATCATGAAGAATTTGACCTTCTTTACTCATAATAACCTTCATAAATATAACCCTATCATCAAAATGGTCATATCCATTTATTTTATAATGAGCATAAGAATTTTCTTTACTAAACTTATCTAAAAGATTTTCTAACTCACTTATATCATCACTTTCAAATGGTGATTTAATGGTAAAATGTGCTGGGAGTTTAGATGATTTTACATTAAATTTTTCATATACCTCTTTTCTTAAATTGTTATTAAATTTACCAGCATTACCTTTGACTACACTTACAACAACATATCTCATAAAGCACTCCTTTAAATTTAATTATTTGGGCATTATATAAATAGTATATACTTATAATATAATATAAATAAGGTGAAAATATTAATGTTTTGATAAGTGAAAACTGAATTTATAGACAATATAAATGTAAAAGTATTTAAATTAGGTAATAAAATAATAATCAAATTTTGAGTAATTTAGTGTATAATTATCTTAAAATCAATTTTAAATTTTGGAGATGATAAAATGAGCTTTATTAAAAGATTAAAAAATGTTTTAGAAGCAAAGGCTAATAAGATATTAGATAAACATGAAAATCCAATAGAAATGTTAGAATTATCTATAAAGAAAAAAGAAGAACTACTTACAAATGCAAAAAAACAATGTGCAAATTTTATAGCTACAGTAGATAGCATAAGAGATGAAAAAAATGTATTACAAGAAAAAATAGAAAAATATGAAGAAGCTACAAAAGCAGCTATATTAAAAGAAGATGTTGAAAGAGCCCAAACTTTTGTTAAGCAAAAATTAGAACTTCAAGAAAAATTAAATCAAACTGAGTCTAGAATAAAAGAACAAGATGATAAAATATCAGCTATAAAAATAAAGATAGAAGAATTAGAAATAGAAATATCTAAAATGAAGTCTAAAAAACAAGAACTAGCAACAAGACTTGATGTTGCAGAGATAAATAATGAAATAAATGAAACATTAGCAGGCCTTAGTGATGACAACGGTATAAATCTAGAGGAACTTGAAAAGAAAGTTTCTCAAAAAGAAAACTATGGAAAGGCTTTAGAAGAATTAAAACCTAAAAATGAAGATGAGTTATTAGATGAGTATATAAAAAGTTCACCATCAATTGATTCTAAAGTATCTGAAGAATTAGAGAGAATCAAAGAACAAATGAAAAAATAATAATATATTAAAGGTAGATGGTTTAAAGCTATCTACCTTTAATAATATGAATAATAAAAAATGCTTAACAAGCAATATATGTGAATTTTTAGAGGTGATAAAATGGAAGATATAATATTAAATGAGAAAAATAAATATAATAAAATATATACTGATTTAATGTTTTGTGTAGATGATTTAAGAAAAATGCTTGACTCAGAAGAGTTAAATAAAAGAAGTTTTATAAAAAAAGTAGATATATTGAAAGACTATATGGAATTTCTAGATAATATAGAAAAAGAAAGTAAAAATAATAAAGGGTTATTTAAAAAAATATTTAAAATAGAGAATGATTTGACGCAAAAAGTAAATAAATATCTTACACTTGATAAGCGTAGGGATTTAGAAAAATTAGATAAATGCAGTAAATGTGCATGTAGAAATTGTGTAAGTATGTGCAATATGAATCATTGCTTTAATTGTAGAGAAAAAGAGTATGTAGTAAAATGCGATAAAGATAATACATTACTTACAAAAACTAATGATACTGTAGAACTTTATCAAAATGATGAAAAGTTTGTATTTAATGTAGCAGGATACTTAGTAGAAAAAGATAACAATGGTAATTTTAATAGATATATATATTTAATAGATAGCAAAGATTATGATAATCAGCATATATTAAAGTACTCGAAGTTTAAAGGAGAAGAATCATATGATTCAGTTATAACTGATGATACTCAAGATGAATTAATTAGAATAAATAATAAATTTATAGAAATGGGGTTAAGGGTATAGTATGAAAAATAAGAAAGTAAAGATAGCATATCTTTTAACGACATTTATATTTTTATTTACTTACATAGGAGGATTATTAGAAGGTATAAAATCTTATGCATATGATAATAACTATGCTACATTGATATCTTCGAACCAACCAAGTTCTGGAACTTTCAAAAATTCTAATAATGGTTCAAATAAAAGTTATTCTACAACACCAAAATCTACAATAAAACCAGACTCAGGTAGCTTTTCCACAAAACCAAATACTAGTAATAAAAATTCAGGCTCATCAAGTACGATAAAACCAGATTCGGGAAGTTTTTCTACTAATCCTAAAAATAATAGTAGCAATACTAGTAATAACTATGATGATTATGATTACGGGGGAAGTAGTTCTAAGAAAACTATATTTTCAGGAGGTTACTATGGAGGATATAGTCCATTTAGAAGTGTATTTTGGGGATATAAAATGAGTTCTTGGATTATGAAAGTAGTAATATTTATAACAGCAATAGTAGTTATATACATTATAATTGATTATATAAGAAGTAAACGAGATTAAATCTTAATATTTATATAAAAAATAAGTAGGATAATTAGTATAAAATTATACCTACTTATTTTACTTTAAAATTTATTTAACATAAACTCCAGATACATAACCATATCTACCATTATATTTTATTTTATGCCAATCAAATTTAGTATCTATAATTTCAACTTTGGTTCCTTTTGATAATGTACCTATAACGTTGAAGTTTTTACCTCTATCGCTCATTACATTAACATCATTTAATGCTATAGCATAATTAGATTTATTATTTTTAGTAGATTTTAAACTTAATATATTTGAATTAGATATGTTTAAATAATCTTTTATCCCATCTACTATTGCATCTACTAATTTATCTTGGTAATCTTTTGTATTTAACTTATATGATTCTGAAGGATTAGATATAAATCCACATTCTAAAAGTACTGAAGGTTTCTTATTACTTCTTAAAACTTGAAAATTACCTATTTTTATACCACGATCATTTGCATTAGTATGATTTATTAAACTTTTATGTATAGTATTGGCTAAATCTTTATTTTTTTCACCTAAATAATATGTTTCTATACCATTTGCTTTTGTATTTAAAGATGCATTTAGGTGTATTGAAATAAACATATCTGCATCTGAATCATTTGATTTAGTTACTCTTTTTGATAAAGATACATATGTATCATCATATCTACTCATATCTACATTAATACCCTCAAGCATTAATTTTGACTCTATTTTTTTTGAGATTTGCAAATTGAGAGCATCTTCTTTATATCCATAATAAGAACTACCATTGTCTACGCCACCATGGCCTGGATCTATAAAGACTTTATAGTTTGCAGCATTTGAAACGGTAGAATTGAAAAATAGTGTAGATACTAACATTGATGTTATAAAAATATTTCTTAATCTTATTTTTAGCAAAATATATCTCCTTTATATATAAATTGTTTCCACTATATTATATACAAGCACGTAGAAAAATACAATATTATGTGTAATAATATGGAAAATTAGTGATTTTAAAATAGATATTTTTTAGTAATTTGATTTAATTATTATATTTAATTTTATATGTTTATTAATAAAATCAAAAATTCTATTGCAAAAATAAAATAAATGTTTTAATATACCTATAGGGGGTATATAACAAAGATAAAAATAATTAAAGGAGATAATCATGGCAAGTAATAAAGAAACATATACAATTGCTGGAATGAGCTGTGTATCTTGTGCAAAAGCAGTAGAAAATATAACTAAAAAATTAGACGGAGTAGAAAGCTCAAGTGTAAATATAGCTACTGAAAAGCTTAATATAGAATATAATAAGCAAAAAATAAGTTTTGATGAAATAAAATCAGCAATAGAAAAAGCTGGGTACAAAGTTATAAAAGAAAATAAACCTAAAAACTTAGAATTAAAAATAGGAGGAATGACATGTGCAGCTTGTGCGAAGGCTGTAGAGAGGGTAATAAAAAAATTAGATGGAGTAGAATATGTAAATGTAAATATAGCAACAGAAAAAGTAAATATAGAGTATGATTCATCTAAGCTTAAATTATCACAGATAAAATCAGTAATAGAAAAAGCAGGGTATTCTATAATTGAAGAAAAGAAAGATGAATTAGTAGATGAAGATAAACTAAGAAAAGAAAAAGAGATGAAAATTTTATTTACTAAATTTATAATAGCAATAGGATTTTCAATACCATTATTTTATATAGCTATGGGGCCGATGATATCAAAGCCCTTTGGACCCTGGCCAGTTCTAAGTATTATAGATCCTATTATAAACCCATTAAATTATGCACTTATACAAATGATATTAGTAATACCGGTAATGATAGCTGGTTATAAGTTCTACATTAATGGATTTAAATCACTTATAAATAAAAATCCGAATATGGATACATTAGTTGCAATAGGAACATCAGCAGCATTTATATATAGTACGTATACAACATTTAAAATAGCAACTACTACTATGGAAGTAGGTCATAGACATCATCAATTATACTTTGAAAGTGCAGGAATAATAATTGCTTTAATATTACTTGGAAAATACTTAGAATCAAGATCTAAAGGTAAAACAGGAGAAGCTATTAAAAAACTTATGGGGCTTCAACCTAAAACGGCTTTAATAGTAACAGGAAATCAAGAAATAGAAATACCAATAGACGAAGTAGAAGTAGGAGATATAATAATAGTAAAACCGGGTAGTAAAATACCAGTTGATGGTATTGTTGTAGAAGGTCATACATCAGTTGACGAATCCATGCTTACTGGAGAGAGTATACCCGTTGAAAAAAATATTGGAGATAATGTAACTGGAGCAAGTATAAATAAAAATGGAGTTATTAAATTTAGAGCAGAAAAAGTAGGTTCAAATACAGCTCTTGCTCAAATTATAAAACTTGTCGAAGATGCTCAGGGTAAAAAGGCTCCAATAGCAGCACTTGCAGATACTGTATCTGGATACTTTGTACCAACAGTTATAATAATAGCTTTAGTATCATCATTACTTTGGTTTATAGTAGGTAATAAAGACTTAGAATTTGTCCTTACAATATTTATATCAGTACTTGTAATAGCATGTCCTTGTGCACTTGGTCTTGCTACACCAACTGCAATAATGGTTGGAACAGGTAAGGGTGCTGAAAATGGCATACTAATAAAAGGTGGAGAAGCTCTAGAGCTTGCACATAAAGTAGATACTGTAATATTTGATAAAACAGGTACAATAACAGAAGGAAAACCAACTGTTACAGATATAATAACAACTAATGATATAGATAAGATGTACTTACTTCAACTAGCATCAAGTGCTGAAAAAGGATCAGAACATCCACTTGGAGAAGCTATAGTTAAATACGGAGAAGAAAAGAATATAAAGTTTAAGAAAGTAGAAAAGTTTAAGGCTATACCGGGATATGGTATAGAGGTTACAATAGAGGATAATATAGTATTACTTGGAAATGAAAAACTTATGAATAATAAAAATATAGACTTAGGAGATTTAAAAGCTAAATCTGATGAGTTAGCATCCCTTGGAAAAACACCTATGTATATAGCAGTAGATAATACTTTAGGTGGAATAATAGCAGTAGCAGATACTGTTAAAGAAAATAGTAAAAAAGCTATAGAAAAGCTTCATGAAATGGGAATAAAAGTAGCTATGGTTACAGGTGACAATAAAAAAACTGCAGATGCTATAGCTAAAGAAGTTGGGATAGATATAGTAATTTCAGAAGTTTTGCCAAAAGATAAATCTAATGAAGTTAAAAAACTTCAAGAAGAAGGTAATTTTGTTGCAATGGTTGGAGATGGTATAAATGATGCTCCAGCACTAGCTCAGGCAGATATTGGGATAGCTATAGGAAGTGGTACAGATGTTGCAATTGAATCAGCAGATATAGTATTAATGAAGAATGATTTAATGGATGTACCAACTTCTATAAAGTTAAGTAATGAGACTATAAAAAATATTAAGCAAAATTTATTCTGGGCATTTGGATATAATACTATAGGAATACCTATAGCTGCAGGAATTTTATATATATTTGGTGGACCTCTTTTAAACCCAATGTTTGCAGCAGCTGCAATGAGTTTAAGTTCTGTATCTGTTTTAACTAATGCACTTAGACTTAAAAATTTCAAAAGATATAGATAGTAATCATATAATCTAAAACTTAACAAACCCAAAAAGGTATTATCATGATATTATGATAATACCTTTTTTGTAATAATATATAAATAATAAAACAATATCTTGAAACTAATAGTTCACACTAAATTCATAAAAATAGGATACAATATTTATATAACCAAAGAAAAAGGAGATGAAAATATGAATGCATCCATACTAGTAATAGAAGATGATTTTAATATACAAGAACTTATAGTAGAATTTTTAGGCTCTCAAGGTTATAATGTAGATTTTGCAAATGATGGATTAGAGGGAATATCTAAATTTAAACAAGGAAATTATGACCTAATAATACTAGATATAATGATGCCAAATTTAGATGGGTATTCAGTTTGTAAAATGATTAGACAAAATTCTAAAGTACCAATAATATTTTTAAGTGCATTGAATGAAGAAGAAAATCAAGTAAAAGGATTTGAGTTAGAATGTGATGACTATATAACTAAGCCTTTTTCATTTAATCTTTTAATAAAAAGAGTAGAAGCTGTTTTAAGAAGAAGCTTAAATATAAGTAATGAAGAATCTTTATACTTTGAAGATTTAAAACTTAATTTAAATACATATACAGTTGAAGTTGAAGGTGAGACTATAGAACTTACTTTAAAAGAATTTAATATATTAAAAACTTTAATAGAAAAATATCCACAAGTTATAACTAGAGAAGGATTACTTGATTCTATATGGGGATATGATTACTATGGAGATACAAGAATAGTTGATGCTCATATAAAAAACTTAAGAAAAAAAATTAAGCTAAAATATATAAAAACTGTAAAAGGAATAGGATATACACTTGAGAAGAGTATTTAATAAATTAGAGAATATAAATATAAAGTATAAGTTATTTTTAATAACAACAGGACTTTTAATTGCTCTTGCTATAATCATATATATGATATTATATTTTTTACTGCCTACATACTATCATAAGTATAAAATAGATCTTTTAGAAAATAGCATAAATGAATTATGTGAAAACTCATCTAAGTATAATACTATACATTTACAAGAACGCTTATACTATATGTCTAAAAATCAGAATTTATCTATTGTATTAAAAAATCAAAACGGCAAAATATTATATGGCAAGAATGAAATAGTGCTATCAAGATATAGTACATATATATTAGGAAAAAATAAGAAAAATGAGTATCATGTAACGATTCCTATACACACTAATGATTCAATGATTCCTTATACACTAGATATTATTATGCCTTTGCAGCCTATAGATGAAGCTAACCAAGTAATAAGAAGATTAATGCCATTTATACTAATAGTTGCACTTATAATAGGAGCTATAGGAGCATATATTTACTCAAAAGTAATAACAAAGCCGCTTATACAAATTATAGAAAGTGAAAGAGAAGCAGAAAATAGAAGAAAAGATTTTGTAGCGACAATATCTCATGAATTAAAAACACCTATAACTATAATTAGTGGTCAACTTGAAGGTATGATATATAATATTGGGAAATATAAAGATAGAGATACATACTTAAAAAAATCATATGAATCAACACAAGAACTAAGAGATTTAGTTAATGAGATGATAGAAGTATCAAAACATGAAATACTAGAATCAGATTTATCATTAAAAAAAGTTAATATAAGTAATCTTATAGAAAAACTTATAAAAAAACATCAGTTTTTGCTAGAAGAAAAAAATATGAATGTAGTATTTAAAATAGAAAATGATATTTATATAAAATGTGATGAACCAAGAATTGAGAAAGCTATAAATAATATAATAATAAATGGAATAAAGTATTCTCCAAAAGATGAAAATTTAATAGTAAGACTTTATAAGAAAAATTATAAGTCAAATAAAAAAAGTAACCAATATCGAGCATATTTAGAAATAGAAAATACAGGCATTACTATAGAAGAAAAATATTTAGAAGAAATATTTAATCCATTTTTTAGAATTGAAAAGTCTAGATCAAGAAAAACAGGAGGAAGTGGTTTAGGATTATATCTAGTAAGTAAAATACTTAAATCACATGGATATTATTATAATTTAAAGAATAAAGAAAATTCTGTAGTATTTACTATAGAGTTTAAAAGTTAGTTTTCAAAAACTATTCATAAAAAACTCATATTAAATTCATATAAAGGCGTTATTATATAACTAAAGAAAGAACTAACTTAAAAACTATAATATAATACCCTATTGTAAAATAAACTTCATGAACATCCTCCACAATGTTTATTTTGCAATAAAACCCCATAATTAAATTTTATGGGGTTTTTTATTTACTAAATAGTCAATTATATATCCCATAATTATAATACCAGGTATGTTTATAATTAATCTATATAATGTAAACTTATATCCAAGTGCTCCTATTTCAAATAATATTGTAGAAAATTTGGTTACACACCATGCATTTAAAAAGATAATTATATTTGAAAATTTAACACCCTTTTTTATTAAAACAGCAGCAAATGGAAAGCCAGCATACATAGGTCCAGCAGCAAGAAATGCAAAGGTAAATGCTAAAATAATTCCTAGAATTTTAGAATTATCTCCCATATACTTCATAAAATATTCACGAGGAATCCATTCATCCATAAGCCCTAATAATATCATAACTGGAGGTAATACAGATAACATTTGAAGTAAACTAGATTTAATATTCTCAAATGCACAAACTCCAAAATTATTATTATATATAGAAATTAATATAAGAATAAATAAAAATATTAAAAAATATCTATATCTGTTGATTATTTTAGAAAAACTCAATTAAATACACCCCCCATAAAAATGGCAACGATGAAAGAAAATAAAAAAGCTAAAAAATTTCGATAAAAAGCAGCTTTTTTGCCTATATACTCTGCCTCTAATGTAAAAGTCAATATTCCAGTCATAGTAAGTGTAGTAATTAAAGCAGAAACTTGAGCATATCCAGCACCACTTTGAAGCAAAGTATTACCAGTTGAAAATGCAACAAAAGTTGGCATCATAGTAATAGATCCGATTATAGAAGATAATAAAATGCCAAAAAGTCCTGAATCTGTACCAATTAGTTTTGATATTGTTTCTGGTTTTAAAATTGCTAATGTTATAGCTATAATTATAACTATAGCTAAAAATTGAGGCATTATTTTTTCAAGCGATTTAAGTCCATTAATAACTGCTTTTTTAGTTTTATCTTTATCTTTAAGAAATGATATTAAAGTGAGTACTATACATAATCCATAAAGAGTATAAGTCATCAAAATTATTCCTCCTTTTATACTCATAATATGAAGATTTATAAACAATCGTTAAATATTTATATTTATAAAATAAATTTATTTATTTTGGGAAAAATAAATATTAAAAGGAGGGGTTTTATATGAGTCATATAAATAATATGAATGATATGAAAAAAGAAGTTAAAAAAACAGCTAACAAAGCTAAGTATATGGCAAAAGAAGTAGCAGAAGATGTAAAAGATAATTTTGAAGGTGCAATAAATATAATGGAGTCTAAAAAAGATGAATTAATGGATAGGTATCAACAAAAGAAATTTGCACATGATATAAAAAAGCAAATGAAAAATGAAATGAAGTAGTAATAATAGGTGTATCAATGAGATACACCTATTATTACGCTTAATAAAATTATATTACTTTAATACTTATGGATAATTTTACAAATATAATTATATAGATATATTGGTTTTAAGCATAGAAAATATTTTGAGAAATAGACAAAGTGGTTGGAAACATGAAATATTTCGCCGACACGTCGCTTAATCAAAGCAAATTTTTTATAAAAAATTAAATATAAATTTAATATCAAATTATATAAAAAATTTTGTATATAAGAGTATAGTTTTATAATATTGAAGATATGATAAGAATTATAGATAAATAAATTAATTATAATAGTAAATATATATAATTTATATAAAATAATTTAAACTATTATGTAACTTTTTAATAGAATTTCAATATTATATTTATATAACAAAATTTAATGGGGGATTATATATGGCTAATAATAAAAGAAAAAGACCTAATAAAATATCTAATCAAAATAATAAAAATAAGCCAAATAATAAATCTAAAAATAACCAAAATAAAACAACCAATAATAAAAATGAAATACATGAGAAATTAAAAGAAGTATTATTAGAAAAATTAATAGAAAAGCTTAAATAATATTAGAATAACTTAAAAGTTTTAATGTATAATTATTTTAATATAGAAAATAAATTAATAAAAGGCTATAAAAAATGAGATAAATCTTCCCTATTTTTTATAGCCTTTTGTTAAAATAAATTTAAAACTCTAAATTTAAATCAAGTAATCTATTTTTTACTTCATTCATTATATTAACTTCATCTTCAATAGTATTAGCTTCATAAGTTACAGAAAATCTTAAGAAAGATCCACAATCATCCCAAGGAACAGTAGAAATTAATGAATTTGCTAAAAGATATAAAGTAACTTCTTCTGCTGTTTTAAATCTAATTCCATTTTTTACTCCTTTAGGAATAGGTACATAAATATAAAATCCAGCTTTAGGCTTTGTAGCTTCAAATCCAATTTCTTTTAATGTTTTAGTTAAAAGATCAAGTCTTCTAGAATATCTTTCTCTATTAATATCAACTAAATGACAATTATCTAGTGCATATACACCTGCTTTTTGTATAGCTCTAAATTGACCAGAATCTGTATTAGATTTTACGGAAGAAAAAAGTTTTATAAATTTTTCTGAACCTACTACAAAAGCAAGTCTCCAACCAGTCATATTGAATGATTTAGACATAGAGTGTACTTCAACACAAACATCTAAAGCACCTTCAACTGACAATATACTAAGTGGTTTATATCCATCATAAGTTAAATGTCCATATGCTAAATCTGATACTACTAATATATTATGTTTTTTAGCAAATTCTACTATCTTTTTATAATATTCATAAGTTGCAATTTGTCCAGTAGGATTATTAGGATAATTTATATAAATCATTTTAGATCTTTTTAAAATATCTTCAGGAATATTTTCAAAATCTATATAAAAATCATTTTCTTTACACAGTTCAATATTATATATTTCTCCGCCTAAATATTTTGTATAAGTTCCTAAAATAGGATAATTAGGAGTTGGCATTATACATATATCACCAGGATTTATAAAGCATACTGGTAACATAGCAAATATAGATTTAGAACCCAATCCATGCATTATATTAGATGAAGTAAGTCCATTTACACCGTATACATTATGTAGATATCTACAAGCTGCTTCTTGAAATTCAATAATTCCGTTATCTGCATAATATCTATTTTCTGATTTTCTGCATTCTTCATTTAAAACATCACAAATAAGAGTATCAGCCATTTGATCAGGCTCCCCTACACCCATATCGATAAGCTTAATATTTGGATTTTTTTTTATAGTTTCATGAGTTAACTGTTTGATTTTTTCAAATTTATAAAGTTTTTTAGGAGCGGTGAAAAAAGAAGATCCTCCTAATGAATCAGCAATTAGATTATCTAAAAATTCCATTTTATACCTCCAAAAATAAATAGTATAATATATACTATTTAATAGATATGTGCTTAAGTACTTAATTTAAAAAATAATATAAAAATATATATGCGTAAAATTTAAAAATATATTAGAAAGTAATTATTTACAAGTGTAAAAAATAAAGATATCGTAAAACATAAAAACATATAAAAGAAAGGGTGATAAATTTGGATAAATCAAAAGTAAAAAGAGACAATAATAAAAATCAATCAATACAGAATTTAGTAAATCATTCACAAGGAGATAAAGACATTTTATCGAATTTAGAACAAGTTCAAATCGTAAATAGCAAAGGAAGTAGTAAAAAAGATAATGATCTTCCTCACAATAATATGATCTAATTATAAAGAGTGTCTTTAAATGAGGCACTCTTTATAATTATAAATTAAAGCAAGAACATTCTACAAAAAAAATCATATAATTATACTAGAAGAGTATTATCTACTTTTCTTTTATAAAGGAGGGTTTTGTATTGTCAAATTTAAATAATGAAAAATATACAATAGATGAAAAAAACTCAGATTATAGAAATATGTTTTTAGGAGTAGATGTTGAATTTAAATTAGAAAATGGAAAAAAAGTCATACCTATTGGATTTGATAATGGAGCAACAACTCCATCTTTAAAATGTGTATTTAATGAAGTGTATAATAATTTATTAATATATGGATCAATAGGTAGAGGACAAGGTCCAAAAGGTGAATTATCTACAAAAAAATATGAAGAGTCTAGAGATAGAATATTAAAGATTTTTAATCTACAAGATACAAATACTCATACAGTTATATATACAAAAACTACAACAGAATCTTTAAATATATTAGCGAATATATTAATAAAACATAAAAATGATAAGGTATTAACAACTAGAATGGAACATCATGCAAATGATCTTCCTTGGCAAAGTACAGCTGTAGTTGAGTATATAGATGTAGATAAATTAGGAAGAATTAATATAAAAGATATAGAAAATAAATTAAAAAAAGAAAATGGGAATATAAAAGTAGTGAGTATAACAGGTGCTTCTAATGTAACAGGATATATGAATCCTATAAATGAAATAGCAAGACTTGCTCATAAATATGGAGCAAAAATTGTAGTAGATGGAGCACAATTAGTTGCTCATAAAGAGATTGATATGAAAGGTAAATTTCCTTCTGAGCAAATAGATTTTTTAGTATTTTCATCTCATAAAGCATACGCACCATTTGGAAGTGGAGCAATAGTGGGACTTTTGACAGATTTATATTCTGAAAAACCATTTTTAAAAGGTGGAGGATGTGTAGACTATGTATTTGACAATAAAATAATTTGGAGTGAACCACCAAGTTTACATGAAGCTGGCAGCCCAAATTTCATAGGTGCAATGGCTATGGTTAGAGCGTTAGAAGAATTAAAGAATATAGGGTTTGAAAATATATATAACCATGAAAGAAAAATTAAGGAATATTTGATAAAAGAAATGAAAAAAATTGATAATGTAATAATATATGGAGACATTGAAAATACTGAAGACAGATTATGTGTAATATCTTTTAATATAAAGAATAAAGATTGTTATGAAGTAGCTGATAGATTTGCAAAGGAAAGAGCAATAGCTTTAAGAGCAGGTAAATTTTGCGCTCATCCATATGTAGCTAGATTACTAAATGTAAGTAATGATTATAAAGATTATGAAAAAAATCTTAATGATGCTGATTTTGGTATGATTAGATTAAGTATAGGACTATATAATACAATGGAAGAAGCAAAGATATTTATAGAGAAGTTAAAAGAAATTGCATTAGATATGTAGTAAAAAAGTAGCTAATAATATTAGCTACTTTTTTTAAAATAAAGATAGGAAATTGTTTACAAAACAATAGTAATCGTTTACTATATAGATATAAAGAAATAGTAATCGTTTACTATATAGATATAAAGAAATAGTAATCGTTTACTATGAAAAATTATAATAGATTATATATTTTTATAATCTTAAAAATATATTTATTGAAGGAGTATTGAGATGATAAATAAATTAAAAGCTGATTTTAAAAGAATATTTGAAAGAGAAAGTGAAGATGTATTTTTCTCTCCAGGAAGAGTTAATTTAATAGGAGAACATACAGATTACAATGGAGGTCATGTATTTCCTTGTGCATTATCATTTGGTACTTATGGGATAGTAGCAAAAAGAAACGATAAAAAAGTTAGAATGTATTCTTTAAATTTTGAAGATATAGGTATGGTAGAGTTTGATTTAGATTCTATAGAATATGATAAAACTCATGATTGGGTAAATTATCCAAAAGGAGTAGCAAAAGTTATACAAGATAAAGGAAATGATATAGAACATGGTCTTGATATATTAGTATACGGAAATATACCAAATGGAGCAGGTCTTTCATCTTCAGCATCACTTGAATTACTAATGGCAGTTATATTAAATGATACATTTAATTTTAATATAGATATGGTAGATATGGTTAAATACTCTCAAGAAGCTGAAAATAACTTTATCGGTGTTAACTGTGGTATAATGGATCAATTTGCAATAGGTATGGGACAAGATAGATGTGCAATATTACTTGATTGTAATACATTAAAGTATAGATATAGTGAAATAAATATGGAAGGATATTCAATAGTTATAGGAAATACTAATAAAAGAAGAGGTCTAGCAGACTCTAAATATAATGAAAGAAGAAGTGAGTGTGAAAGAGCATTATCTAATCTTCAAACTAAATTAAATATAAAATCATTAGGGGAATTAACAGAAGAAGAATTTGAAGCTAACAAAGAATTAATAGAAAATGAAATAGACAGAAAAAGAGCAAAACATGCTGTATATGAAAATCAAAGAACATTAAAAGCTGTTAAAGCATTAGAGGAAAATAATTTAGAATTATTTGGACAATTAATGGTTGGTTCTCATGTTTCTTTAAGAGATGACTATGAAGTTACAGGAATAGAATTAGATACATTAGTTAGTTTAGCACTTAAGCAAGAAGGTGTAATAGGTGCTAGAATGACAGGTGCTGGATTTGGTGGATGTACAGTAAGTATAGTTAGAAATGAAAATGTAGGAGATTTCATAGAAAATGTAACTAAAGGATATGAAGAAGTAATAGGATATGCACCAACATTCTATGTTGCAAATATATCAAATGGAACTAGAAAAATAGGATAAATATAACTTATTAGGAGGGAATAAAATGTCAGTATTAGTTTGCGGTGGAGCAGGATATATAGGAAGTCACACAGTTTATCAGCTTATAAAAAATAATGAAGATGTTATAATCGTAGATAATTTACAAACAGGTCATATGGATGCAGTTCATAAAGATGCAAAGTTTTATAAAGGTGATATAAGAGATAAAGAATTTTTAAGAAGTGTATTTAAAGAAAATGATATAGAAGCAGTTATACATTTTGCAGCTAATTCTTTAGTTGGAGTAAGTATGACTGATCCTTTAAGTTACTTTGATAATAATGTATACGGAACTCAAGTATTACTTGAAGTTATGGTTGAATTTGATGTTAAGAAGATAGTATTTTCATCAACAGCAGCAGTATATGGTGAGCCAAAGCAAATACCAATATTAGAAACGGACAATACTAATCCAACTAATACTTATGGAGAAACTAAGTTAGCTATGGAAAAAATGATGAAATGGACTGACTTTGCTCATGGCATGAAGTATGTATCACTTAGATATTTTAATGTAGCTGGAGCAATAGAAGGTGGATTTATAGGAGAAGACCATACTCCAGAAACTCATCTTATACCATTAATACTTCAAGTACCTCTTAAGAAAAGAGAACATATAACAGTATTTGGAGATGATTATGATACTCATGATGGTACATGTATAAGAGACTATATACATGTTATAGATTTAGCAAATGCTCATATAAAAGCACTTAATTATTTAAGAGCTGGAAATGATAGTAATATATTTAACTTAGGAAGTGGTAATGGATTTACTGTAAAGGAAATGATAGAAGCTGCTAAAGAAGCTACAGGAGAAGAAATAAAGGTTGTTATAGGAGAAAGACGTTTAGGAGATCCAGCAAAACTTGTTGCATCAAGTCAAAAAGCAAAAGAAATACTTGGATGGACTCCAGAATTTGATGATGTTAAGAAAATGATAGGGGATGCTTGGAATTGGCATAAAAATCATCCAAATGGATTTAACAACTAGGGGGATATTATGAATATAAATTACGAAGTTAATAGATTAATAAATTTTGCAATTCAAAATAATTTAATAGATAAGTTAGATGCAGTGTATGCATCTAACTTATTACTTGAAGTATTAAATTTAGATGAATTTGAAGAAGTTGAAGTTGATGAAAAACTTCAAACAGCAACACCTATACTTGAAAATATGTTAGATTATGTTGTTGAAAAAGGCATGATAGAGGATACAACAACTGAAAGAGATTTATTTGACACGAAAATAATGAATGCTTTAATGCCAAGACCATCAGAAGTTATAAAAACTTTTAATGAAAAATATGAAAATAATAAAGAAGATGCTACTGATTATTATTATAAAATGAGCATAGCTTCAAATTATATAAGAAAAGATAGAACTGATAAAAATATAGTATGGAAAACACCTACAGAATATGGTGATTTAGATATAACTATAAACTTATCTAAACCTGAAAAGGATCCAAAGGATATAGCGAAAGCTAAGTTAATGAAATCTACTTCGTATCCTAAATGTTTATTATGTAAACAAAATGAAGGATTCAAAGGTAATATAAATCACCCAGCTAGACAAAATCATAGGATAATACCAATGGAATTTGCGGGAGAAAATTGGTTTTTACAATATTCTCCATATGTATATTACAATGAACATTGTATAATACTTAATGCAAAACATACCCCAATGAAAATATATAGAAAAACATTTGAAAATTTATTAGGATTTGTAGAAAAATTACCACATTATTTTGCAGGTTCTAATGCAGATTTACCAATAGTTGGAGGATCTATATTATCTCATGATCATTACCAAGGTGGACATTATACTTTTGCAATGGAAACGGCTTTAGTTGAAGAAACTTTCAACGTTAAAGGATATGAAAATACGAAAGTTTGTCGTGTTAAATGGCCAATGTCTGTTATAAGACTTAGAGGAAAAAATAAAGAAGAAATAATAGATTTAGCAGAACATATATTAAATACATGGAAAACTTACTCTGATGAAAGTGTAGAAATATTACATGAAACAAATGGAGAACCACATAATACAATAACTCCTATAGCAAGAATAAAAGAAAATGAATTTGAACTTGATTTAGTACTAAGAAATAACCGTACAAGTGAAGTTCATCCAATGGGTATATTCCATCCTCATAGTGAAGTACACCATATAAAGAAAGAAAATATAGGTTTAATTGAAGTTATGGGATTAGCTGTTTTACCTGCTAGACTTAAAGATGAATTAAATAGTTTAGGTGAACTTTTAGTATCAGGAGTTAAAAATATTGATGATAATGAAAACTTAAATCATCATGGAAATTGGTATAAATATATAGTAGAAAATTACAATGATATAAATAAAGAAAATGTAGATCAAATACTTAGAGATGAAGTTGGTAAAAAATTCTCTACAGTACTTGAACATGCTGGAGTATTTAAGCGTGATGAAGAAGGTATAAAAGCATTTAATAAATTTATAAATTCATTATAAGGAAGTAGTAACTATGAAAATAACTATAGTAGATGTAGCAAAAGCTTGTAATGTTTCTGTAGCGACTGTGTCTAGGGTTATAAATGGTAATTATCCAGTAAAAAAAGAAACAAAAGAAAAAGTACTAAAAATAATAGAAGAGCTTCAATACAAACCTAACACACAAGCTAGAGATTTAATAAAAAAGCAATCTAGTACTATAGGTGTAGTAGTTCCCAGTATAAGTAATATGTTCTTTACCAATGTTATAAATGGTATAGAAAATTACTTTGAAAAGTCACAGTACTCAATATTTTTATGTACAACTGAACATAATAAAGATAAGGAGATATCAAGAATAAATGAACTTATATGTAGAAATGTAGCTGGTATAATAGTTGTTGATCCAGGTAGAGATAATGTTAAGTCAAAATATTTTGAGAAAATAGCAGAATCTGTACCTATGGTATTTGTGAATAGACATTCAGAAAGTTCATATATATCATCAGTGTTTAATGATCAAGAAAATGGGGCAAGGATTGCAATTAATTACCTTTTATCTAAAAATCATAAAAATATTGCATTTATTCGTGGAGATAATAGTTACTCTTATGATATAAAAGAAAAAGTATACAAAGAAATGATGAATGATATAAATAACTTTAAAGAAGAGTTTATAGTAAATATGGGTCATGGAAATAGTATACAAACAGTTAATAAATCTATGGAAGAAGGAATAAAGTTACTAAGTTCAAATAAAAATATAACAGGTATATTTGCATGTAATGATCTTATGGCTATCGGAATTATGAATGCATGTAAAAAGCTTAATATAAAAATTCCAACAGATTTATCTATAGTTGGATATGATAATATTGAACTTAGTGAAATGGTAGAGCCTAAATTAACGACAATAGATCAAAATATGTTTTCATTAGGTGAAAATGCAGCTGTATTATTAAATGAAAAAATAGAAAATAATAATGAATATAGTAAAAGTATAGTACTGAGTAATCGTTTAATTAAAAGAGAAACTTAAAACCTATGGGGAAAAATATCTCCATAGGTTTTTTACGTACAAGGAAATTATATAAAAAAATTATTAAAGTTAAGGTTAAGTTAAGGTTAAAGCTAATACTAATATAAACAAAATAATTTAAGGAGGGTAATATGAAACTAAATAAGAAAAATATAATATTAGCATCAATATTAGGATTAACATTAGTAAGCTCTAATTTTAACCTATCAAATGCACAAGAGTTAAGTACACAACCCAAAAACTCATGTGAGCAACAACATCCAAATTGTAAAATGATGCATAAAAAGAGTATATTTAAAGAAAGTATAGAGAAATTAGAATTAGAAGGTACTCTTACTCAAGATGATGTAAAAAATATAAAAAAATACTTTAAAGAGCAGATGATTAAGAAGGAAAAAGAAAAATCTATTGAACACGTTGAACAAATGGTAAAAGATAATGTAATAACTAAAGAAAAAGGTGAAAAACTTAAACAAGCTATAACAAATAGCAAAGGAGAATAAAAATTAAGGAACTCTTTTAGAGTTCCTTAATTTTTATTTATATTTAATCATTAAGTTATATTAGTTAAATTTGTCATATCAGTATAAGTAAATAGAATAATTTATAAATTAAATTTAAAATTAATATTTTAGAATAATATTTTGTTAATATTTATTTTTTATATCTTTTGCTATCTTTCTTAGTAGATTTCTTTTCTTTTGAGTCTTTAGGTTTTCTAGTTTGTTTAAATGCAGCATCAACAAGCTTACCTTCTCTTAAGTCTTTTTTCTTTATATCTATATTAAAGTTTCTCTTATAGTCTCTTATAGTAGATAGATTTTGATTAGTAACTATTGATATAGCATCACCTTTTCTATTTCCTCTAGCAGTTCTACCACATCTATGCACATACTCATTTTTACTTGGTGGGAAATCTAAATTAAATACATGAGTAACGTCAACTATATCAAGACCACGAGCAGATAAATCTGAAGAAACTAATATTTTAGATTTTCCTATTTTAAAGCTATTTAAAGCATTTTTTCTATCTTCTTTACTCATTTTCCCATATATACCAACAGCTTTATAGCTATGATAGTTTAATTTCGCAGTTATAACTTCTATACTATTTTCATCATTAACAAAGACTATAGCGCGTTTTGGATTAGTAGCAGCTATAGATTTTCTAAGTAATGTAAATTTATCACGTCTATCTCCATATAAATACATATGATTTATATTTGGGTTTATAGGTTCTTCATCTATTTTTATAATTTCAGGTTCTTTCATTATATTATTTAATATATCTAAAGTAGTTTCGTTTAAACTAGCTGAAAATCCTAGAAGTTGTCTATCTCTTAAAGTAGTTTTAATTATATCTTTTATAACCGACACATTATTTCCACTTAGTAAACTATCTACTTCATCAAGTATTATAGTTTTTATAGTGTGTGCTTTTAATTTTTTTTGCTTTATCAAATCTAAAACTCTACCAGAAGTACCAACTACTATATGAGGTTTTATATTTTTTATATTTTTTATTTGTTTTTGGATATTTACTTCTCCGATTAAAGAGAATGCAGTAATATCTAAATTAGAATTAGATGATAAAAGTTTTGCTTGATCTGTTATTTGCATAACTAATTCATGAGTTGGAGCAAGTATTAAAACTTGAGTTTCTCTTTTTGTAGAATCTATTTTTTCAAACATTGGAAGTAGATATGATAAAGTTTTACCACTTCCTGTTTGTGCATTTACTATTAAGTCTTTATTATCAAGTATTTTATTTATAGAAAGACTTTGAACTTTAGTAGGATTTATTATATTTTGTTTTTTTAATCCAGTAATTAAATCATTATTTAAGTTTAATTCATTAAATGTAGTCATATATTTCTCCTTTGTTATTTATATATATCTAATTATACACATATTACATCAAAAATTACACTAAATAAAATATAAAGTGAGATTTTATAATAACAATATTTAAGATTAATTTTAGGATTTTATATATATTTAGTATTAATACTAATAATTAAATTTAAATATGCACAAAATAGTATAGAAAAAAATAATGTTATATATAATTAAATATTATATAAAATATCATTTAAAATATAACAAATTATGCTAAAAAAGTATAAATTATGATAAAATATATGCTATAGTTATTTTAAATATAATGTGCAAGGAGGAAAATAATGAAAAAGAATAAAGTTGTAATAGTTGGAACTGGTATGGTAGGTATGAGTTATGCTTATTCTATGGTAAACCAAGGTACTTGTGAAGAACTAGTTTTAATAGATATAGATAAAAAGCGTGCAGAAGGAGAAGCAATAGACTTAAATCATGGACTTAGTTTTGCACCTAGAAAAATGAATATATATGCAGGTGATTATAGTGATTGTAAGGACGCATATATAATATGTATAACAGCAGGTGCTATACAATTAGAAGGAGAAACTAGATTAGATTTACTTCATAAAAATACTAAGATTATGAAGTCTATTATGAGTGAAATAAAAAAATCAGGATTTGATGGAATAATACTAGTTGCTGCTAATCCAGTTGATATAATGACTTATGTTTGTTGGAAGCTATCAGGATATGATAAATCAAAGGTAATAGGGTCAGGAACAACATTAGATTCAGCAAGACTTATGTATACATTAAGTGAAAGATTAGATGTAAATCCTAAAGATATAAATGCATATGTTATGGGAGAACATGGTGATTCTCAATTTGTAGCATGGAGTTATGCATTATGTGGAGTTCAGCCAATATATCAAATTGCATCAAGAAAAGATAGTAAAATAGAATTTGAAGATTTAGATAAGATAGAAGATGAAGTTAGAAATATAGCTTATAAAATAATAGAATGTAAAAAATCAACGTATTATGGAATAGGTATGGCTCTAACAAGAATAACTAAGGCAATACTTGAAAATGAAAACAGTATACTTACAGTATCATCATATTTAAATGGAGAATATGGTCATGATGATGTATATATTGCTGTACCAAGTATAGTTAATGAAAATGGTGTAAGAAAAGTTATTCATCTTCCGTTAGATACTGAAGAAAAAGAGAAGTTAGATAAATCTATTGAAATAATGAAAGAAAACATAGATAAACTAGATATTTAAAATTTGAGATTATCTTAATTTAATTTTAAATATAATTATAAAATAACTTTAACAATAATATTTTATTTAAAATATAATATTATTGTTAAATTCAAATAAATATATTTTAACACAAAAATAATATCGAAATTGCTTATATATTGATATTTTGTTATAATCATTAAGGTAAAATATAGAATAACAAAATTTGGGGGAGCTAAAAATGAGAGAAAATAAAGATAGCTTAATAGGGTCGTTACTAAATGATGGAAATTTGTATAGACTTATATGCACAAATTGTGAGTCTGTATCAATTCAGATAACTCAAGACAATGAGCCAGATTATAAGTGTCTTGATTGTGGTGGAAAATGTATTATGCTTAAGCAATTTTTAGCAGATAAAGAAGATATTATCTTTTCGTTGATGGGGATAAGAGACTAAAAGATAAATTTAAAATTGTAAAATACCCTATATAGATATTAGCTTTAAATTTAATCTATATAGGGATTTATTATATATTATATTTTTTTATATAATATATAATCATTAGTATACTACCAAATAAAGCATCTATCATATCTTGTATAGTATCTGTAAGCCCACCTTTTTGAGTGTTCATTTTAAAGAATGTATCTAATGAGTATTCAATTATCTCACAAATAGATGCAAATCCCATTGCAAAAAAGAAAAGTAAAATAACTACTAATAAACTTTTATTAAATAGATTCACTTCTAAAGCTTTAATAATATTAAAACCAATCTTAACAGTTATAAATCCAGACCAAAAATGTAAAAAATCATCATAGTGTTTTATGCTATCATAAAATTTAAATGAAGATCCAAAAACTAAACAAAATAATATGAATAAACTTCCAACTATATAAAGACTATTATCTAATATGATAAAATTTTTATAATATATCCACCTAAGAATTAAATTTATAATAAATGCAATTGTACATAGACTTGAATTTGTATAATCTTTGCTAAATAAAAAATATCCTATAGAAATTATATAAACACTATATATAATTATGTTAAAATAATTTATTTTTTTTGAAATCATAAATATACCAACCTTTTTATTTAATAAATTAAAATTAATTATATCTATATTATGTACAAGATTATTAATATTTATTTTACTTATTAGAGATTAGATATTTTTTATTAAATAAAATATTTATTTTAGAAATTATTAAGTATTTATAATAATATAAATATATATATGATATTTATTATAGGGGGATAATATGGATTATGAAATATTAAAGAATGAATTAAGTTTAGACAAAAGAAAACTTTTAGATAAATATAACTTAACTTGTTCACAAGATTATATATGGGAGTTTAGACATAGTAAATATCATACAGTGAAGTATTTCTCTCATAAATTTGCTAAAAAGCATTCTACCTTAGCTTTAGTTTTTTATATAAATAGATTATGCTATGCAAAAATTAAGTATTTTGAAGAGAATTTTTATAAATATGAACCATATAAATATATATTTGAAAAAGGATTTTCTAAATGTGAGATGTATGATATGGAATTTTTATTTCATAAGCCAAGTGAAGAATTTATTGATATTAGAAGTTTGAGAGAAATAAAAAGTATTGAAGATTTTAGGAAATTTTGTAGTAAATTAGAAGAGTTTGAGTAATTTCTTATATATAAGAGGATTTAATATTGTTATCCTATATTTTGTATATTAAAAATAATAATTCAAATAATAAATTTATAAAATAAAAAGGAGACAATATATGGAAAACATTAAACTTCAATACGTACAAGGAAGCCCTATATTTATCAATATAAATAAAGATAAAGTTCAGTATCCATATCTTACAAAAGATATAGATACTGATGTTTGTATAATAGGTGGAGGGATAACAGGTGCTATAACTTCATATTATTTTTCAAGAGAAAATATAAATTGTGTATTACTAGAAAAAAGAAGAATTGCTCATTTAAGTACAAGTATTACAACATCATTATTACAATATGAATTAGATGATAATTTATCCGATTTAAAAGAATATACTAATTTAGAAGATGTGATTAGATCATATAATTTAGGTCTTATAGCTTTAGATGAAATAGATAAGTTTATAAAAGAGTACGGAAATAATTGTAATTATAAAAAAAGAGATACATTATTATATACAGCAAAAAAAGATGAAATAAATGCTATGAAAATAGAATATGATTATAGGAAGAATAATAATTTTGATGTTGAATACATAAATGAAGAAAATAATAAATTTAGTTTTGATCTAAAAGCAGGGATATTATCTAAAAATGGTGGTGCAGAAATTGATCCATATAAATTTACACATGAAATGTTAAAAGTATCGCAAAATAATGGATTAAGAGTATATGAAAATACAGAAGTAATAGATTTAAAGTATCATAAAGAATATATAGAGGTAATAACTGAATTTGGAAATATAGTAAAAGCTAAAAAGGTAATAGTTGCAACTGGATATAATACAAAATTATTTACAGATAGAAATTTTGCAACTAAAACAACAACATTTAATATAGCTACAAAGCCAATTAAAAATTTTAATGGATGGTATGAAAAAGTATTAATAAGAGATAATAGTGATCCTTATAATTATCTAAGAACAACATTTGATAATAGAATTATTATTGGTGGAGAAGATGTCGATTTCATACCAGATATATTTGATGAAAATCTTGCAAATAAAAAGTATGATATACTAGAAAACAGACTAAAAAGCATGTTTAGTAATATAAAAGATATAGAAATTGATTATAAATACTGTGGAACTTTTGCATCAACTTTAGATAACCTTGGATTTATAGGAGAAGATACTAAGCATAATAATTTATGGTATAATTTAGGTTATGGTGCAAATGGTATATTATTTGCAATACTTGGAGGTATGATGTTAAGTAAGCTATATCATGGAGAAAGAGATAAAGATATGAAATTATTTAAAGTAGATAGATTTGATAATTAATAAATAATGGCATAAATAAAATTTATGCCGTTATTTAATTTATCCAAGAGCAACATCTAAGATCATCATAATTGAAAATCCTACTATTACACCTATTGTTGTTAAGTTTTTATTTTCTATACATGCTTCTGGAATAAGTTCAGATGAAACTACTCCAATCATAGCACCAGCGGAAAAGGATAGAAGTATAGGCAATATAGATCTAATAGATATAGCCATAAATACACCTAAAACACCAGCTATAGGTTCAACAAGTCCAGATGCTTGACCATATAGGAAACTTTTCCCTACAGAAAAACCTTCGCGTCTTAAAGGTAGAGAGACTGCAGCACCTTCAGGAAAATTTTGAAGACCAATACCAATGGCTAATAAAATTGCACTGGCCACAGTACAACCAGGTATTCCAAAAGCAGCTCCACCAAAAGCAACTCCAACTGCTAAGCCTTCAGGTATATTATGAAGTGTAACGGCTAAAACTAATAAAATACTTTTTTTATAAGATTTTAATTTCATGCTATCTTCTAATTTTAAATCTTTAAGAGTAAATTTATCTAAAAATTTATCGGATAAAACGATAAAAAGTCCACCCATTATAAATCCGATAGTAGGTATAAGCCAAGCATTATATCCTAAATCCTCGCAAAGTTCTATAGCAGGATTAAGCAAAGACCAAAAGCTAGCTGCAATCATAACACCTGCACCGAATCCAAGCATAGAATTTAAGATACTTTTTTTTACATCTTTAAAGAAAAATACAACACTAGAACCTAATGCGGTAATAAACCAAGTGAATAAGGTTGCTAAAAGACCTTGTAGTATAGGATTAAGAGATAAAAACCAAATCATTATATTATCACCTCATAAGAAAAATTTATAATAGAACTACTATTTTTATAATATGAAAAACAGTAAGTGGTGTTACAATAAGAAAGTATAAATAAAAATATAGATAATTTAAAAAGATAATATATAAAAAATTATGGGAATATTTTAATATTCATTATAAAGTCTAAAATTAAATTGAAAACTGTTTAATCAATATATATAATAGGTATAACTTTCTATAAAAGGCATTATGTCTTATTTACAAAATATGTATTTATATGATAGTATTTTAATATAAATAAATTGGTTATACATTTTGATATCAAGTACGAAAATTAATTACTCCTATTCTTAAATTTAAAGATAGGAGTTTATCTATTTGTAAAAATATAGGAGAATATTATGATTTTAATATTAAGTTTATTAGTAATAGGAATTGTAGCAAATTATAGTGGAAAAATAGCAGAAAAAATTAAACTACCATCACTTATAGGCATGATGATAATAGGTATGTTTATAGGACCTTCATTTTTAGATTTAGTTCCAAATAAGATAATAGAAATAGCACCAACCATAAAAGATATTGCTTTAATTACAGTTTTATTTATTGGCGGACTTGGTATTAATATATCTCAGATTAAGCAAATAGGAAGGCCTGCAGTACTTTTAAGCATAATACCAGCGACATTAGAAGGATTTACTATAGCATTTTTATCTATGAAATTTTTAGGATTTACATTTGTACAAGGTAGTATATTGGGATTTATAATAGCAGCGGTGTCTCCAGCAGTACTTATACCATCAATGATATCTTTGATAGATAGAAAAATTGGTCAAGACAAAGCTATTCCACAAATGTTATTAGTAGGGGCAAGTGCTGATGATACAATTGCTATAACTTTATTTACAACATTTTTAGGAATATATATGCAACATAATAATACTGAAAATGTATCGCTTATAGCAAATATTATATCAATACCAATAACTATTTTGATAAGTATATTATGTGGATTTTTAATATTTAAATTAAGTAGTTTTATGATAGATAGAATAAATAAAAATTATTTAAAAGTGAGTATAACTTTTATTATTTGTCTATCTATGAGAATGTTAGAGAAAAGCTTAAATTTAGAAATATTTAACTCACTGCTTGCAATTATGGTTTATGGATTTTTTATAAGAAATTATATGAAAAAAGATGCTAACGTTATATTAGATAGTATGAATAAAGTATGGAAATATGGTAAATTATATTTATTTACATTTGTTGGGATGTCAATCAATCCAATATTAGTAGGCAAATACTTCTTTATAGGAATAATGATACTGACAATATCTTTATTTATACGTTCTATAGGTGTTTTTATAGCTTTAATAGGGACTAATTTAAATAAAAAAGAAAAACTATTTTGTGTTATAGCATATCTTCCGAAAGCAACTGTTCAATCTGCAAAGGCATCTATACCACTTCAAATGGGTGTCTTAGGTGGAGATATAATGCAAGCTATTGCCATACTTAGTGTACTAGTTACAGCTCCTATAGGTGCGATAGGTATAAATTTAACTTGTGAAAAACTACTTCATACTGATAACTAATAAATATATATAAATATTTATTAGATATATATAATAAAAGACTGACTCAAAATGGTATAATTTGAGTCAGTTTTTTATTAATCTAGTATACTATATAAAATTGAGTTAGCTATTGATAATAATATAGAAGCTAATATAGCACTAAAGAACCCATAAAGTGCTACATTAGAAACCATCATAAAAGATAATTTTAAAACTAATGCATTAATAATTAAAGAAAATAAACCTAAAGTTAAAATTGTTATAGGAAAAGATAAAAATTTAAGTATTGGCTTAATTGTTGAATTAAGTACACCCAGTATTATTGTAAGGATTAAGAGTGACTTAAGAGAGCCTATATACATACTATCCATTAAGTTTGATACTAAATACAGAGATATAGCATTAATAACTATAAATAGTGATATTTTTTTCATTTTTTAAATTCCTTTCTTTTTATAACTATTCATATATAATCTGTAATGTAACAAATATTATATATTTAAAAGTATTATAGCATAATATTTAAAAAAACATCTATATTTTATATTATGGAAAATATGAATAGACTATGTTATAATTTTTTAGATTGTATGTAAAGTTAAATAAAGTATTAGATACTTAGTAATTAATAAAATACATAAGTAAGATTTTACAATTAATATTAAATAGAAATATAGTATATAATAATAATTTCTATACTTATTAAAAATACTAAAAATTATTTATGCAAATAAAGTATAATTAATAAATTTATATTATGGCAAAGTAAAGCTATTCACAAAGTTAGTAATTTATTATATTATGATTAGTATCTAATAAACAATAGGAGAAAGAGCATGCTAAATTTAACTAAATCTAAAAAAATATATTTACAGTATAGTTTTTTGCTACTTTTGATATGTATAACAGTTTATTTAGTATCGACAACACTAGATATTACATTAATACCTACAATTATAAAGTTAGTTGATAAGAAGTTTATACTTATTGGACTTTTATTAATGATAATTTATATATTACTTGAATCTATAATAATAAATATTTTAATAAATGCTATACAAAAAACAGAAGTAAAGTATTTATCGTTAAAAATAGCTATGATGGGATTTTATTATAACTTAGTAACGCCATTTGCTTCTGGAAGTCAGCCTATGCAAATTTATGCATTAAACAAATATGGTCTAGATCTTAGTAAGTCTACAGCTACAGTTATAAATAAGACAGTATTATTTCAAATTGTAGTAACAATATATTGCGCAGTTATAATATTTTTTAATATAGAATTATTAGTAAATGATCTACCATCTATATTAATATTAATAAGTATAGGTATGATAATGAATGTAGTTTCCTTATTAGGAGGAATATTAATAGTATTAAGTCCTAATACAATGAAAAATATAATTAAAATAGGAATTAATATACTATGTAAGTTAAAAATATTTAAATCGTTAGATAAAAAAATATATACTATAAATAAATTTATTGATGAATATAGTTATTCAATAAAATTATTTATAAAAAATAAAAAAGCATTATGTTTTAGTATAATACTTACAATAATACAACTTACGATATTTTTTAGTATATCTTATTGTATTTATAAGTCATTTAGATTAAATGGATTTAATTTTTTTAATATGTTAACACTTCAAGTATTTTTATACATGTCTGTTTCGCCTATTCCAACACCTGGAAATGTTGGAGCAAATGAAATAGCATTTTTTACTATATTTGCTAAGGTATTTCCAAAGGATATAATAGGATATTCTGTATTTTTATATAGTATTTTTGCATATTATTTTTTAGTTATAATTTGTGGTTTTTTTACAATACATACTCATTATGATATGAATAAAATAGTAAATAAAAATAAGAATTATAATATATAGAGACTTTTTAAAGTCTCTTTTTGTATGTAAAGATTATAATTTTTTTATTTATGTTAAGAATACAAATACTAATGAAAAATTAGCCAAAATATAAAAAAAATAATAGTAGTAAAACTATTATATATGGACAACTTATATATATATAACAAAAGAAAGGAAAATAGTATGATAAATAAAAAAGAAGAGTTAGATAACAATAAAGAAATAAGTAAATTATTAAAAGAAAATTCAACTAAGATGGAAATCGCAAAAGAAATACAATCAAATAAAAAAATATCAGAAATAGTAGGAGATAGGCTTGCGAGAAAAAGACATTTTCCTCCATGTTAAAAATAATTAGTTAGAGGAGTGAATAAATTGAGCGATAGCAGATTTTACAATAACAATTATAATGACGCCATACAATATACTAAAGATATATTAAAGAGTAGTTCCTCTATAGATGAAATAATAATATATTTAGATAATATTAAATATAATAATAAAAATAAAGATGAGAATAAAAATAATTAAACGTGATAATATATTATCACGTTTTTTAAATTACAAGAACATTATATTTATCTTACAACTGTGGAAAATTTTTATACTTAAATAATATCAATGTGTTTAATAAATAGTAAAAAAATAAATTTTGATTAACGAAGTTGCAAAAGTTGTAATGAATCCATCCCCTTGGCGATATGGGGAATTGAATTTTTTAGTTTAAAAATAAAAAAGAATTGATATGTATTTAACATTTATATATATCAATACATATATTAATATATATAAATTAAAAGAGTATAGATATTAAGGGGATATTATTATGAAAAAATTATTTAAATGTTCTATATGTGGATATATTCATGAAGGATATGAAGCTCCAGAAGTTTGTCCAAAGTGTAATTTAGGAAAAGAAAAGTTTACTGAACTTAGCAGCGAAGACGCTGAAAAAATTTATGATTCAGATAGAACTAACAGCATACATTCTGAAATAATATTATTAGCAGAGAGAATTGCTAAACTTTCAAAAGAAGGTATAGAAATAAATCTTGATGCAAAATGTGTATCTGCTTTTGAAAAAGCAAAAGATGAAGCTTGGGTTATAAAACAAAGATGTAAAGCTGAACTTGCAGGACATATGTCTAACGGTAAATGGTAATTTTATTTACTTGTACAATTTTACAAATAATATAAAAAAGTTTACATTAAAATTAAAATTTGTATAAAAAAATAGTCTACCTAAAAGTAGTCTATTTTTTTATGTATATTAAAATATTTTACAATGATATATTTATTTTAATAATTAAAAAATTATATATAAATTAAAAATGTAACGTACGTTACAGATTTATATTATCTTTCTATATATAATGTGTATATAAAATGACATTAGAATATTGGAGGAATAATTATGGAAAATAAAATGTTTTGTTTTCAATGCCAAGACTTAAACTAGCTTTTTGTGTGAGTATAGAAATCATAAATTACAACAAAAATAAATTATAGTTTTACACATTAAAGTCCAGATGAATATAATCAATTAAAATAAATTGATTGGAGCTGGAGCAATGACAAATAGAAAAATATTAGATTATGCCATAAAAGGAATGTATAATGATATAAAAAGGCTTGAAAAAGAATTAAGGATAGTCAATGGAACATTATATAGGATAAACTGTAATAAGGTTACAGAAGGCAAATATGAAGGTTATACAAGTATTAAGTTACAAGGGATTAGAAACGAATTGAAACAGGATATAAAAGAATTAAAAAAAGAATATAATAAATTAATCTATGATGTAGATAGAAAAAATCTACAGGCAGTTTATTTAGAGAATGAAGTAGCTGAATAGGCTACTTTTTTTATACCAAAATACAAAAAAATGTAAAATAAGACTTGTAAATATCACGATAACGTGATATAATAATATTTGTAAAGGAGGTGAAAACCGAATGGTCAAAAAAATAAAAGAGTTCACGAAAGTGGTAAAAGCACTAACGGAACTCACACTTGAAATCGGAACTCTAATAGCTGTTGTTAAGATGATATTAGAAGTCCTTTAGTAAAATGTTAAGGTGGTGGTAGCAACACTACCTTAACTAATCTTATAATAATACAAGACCATTCAAAAAGCAATGATAAAAAATATGGAATTAACTTTAAGTATAGGAGATTTAATATTTTCTTTAATAAAGCTAATAGGTTCATTAATACTATTAGCTGGAGCAATAAAGTATTTAATATCCTAAAATAAAGAGTAGGTTAAACCTACTCTAAATAAAAAAGAAGGTGAGAATATGAATAATCCATTTGAAGGATTAATGGCATTTTCAGATGCTACTAAACGTTGGAAACTAAGTGAAAGCACATTAAGAAAAGCTGTAAGCTATGGAAAGTTAGTAGAAGGTGTAGATTGTAAAAAGTTTGGTAAACAATGGATAGTAACTGAAACAGCTATGAGAAGAGAGTATGGCGAACCAAAAGAGCAGGTTTAATGCCTACTTCTAAACAAAGGAAAACTATAATAGATAGATATAGTTATAATTTTTTGATGAAGAATAAAAAAAGAACCATATCCAATAGGTTGGAATACAGTTCCGTGACAAGATTAAGTATATCACCTATTGGAATAAAAAACAATAGGAGGAAAGTTTAAATGACTTACATAAGAGCAAAAATAAGAAGATTTAATAGGGAATTTAACAGGGAGGAAAAGTTAGTGATAATACTTGGAAGTATAGTAACTATATTAGCTGTAGCTATGGGATTAGGTATCTTAATGATGATAGCTAAAAAGATATTTGATTTATATATAGAGTTAACAGCACCATATGTTATAAAGGCAATAAATAATATAATAGGATTTTTCTTTGAAGGTTGGACTTTATAAATTTGAAAATTAAAATTCAAAACAGGTATAATACCTGTTTTTTTATTTAAAGTTAATGAAACTTAATGACATTCCAATAATAAAGTATTATAATTATCCTTATAAGGGAGTTGTTAAATATGACACAAATACGTAAGGAAGTGAGTAGAACTAGATTTAGTACAAATGTAGACAAAAAACTTTTGGAAATATTAGATGAATTATCAAAAGAAACTAAAATACCTAAGTCTAAACTAGTAGACACAGCTTTAGAAATGTTATTTGAAAAATATCAAATTGGAGGAGAATAAAATGGACTTTATAGATAAAATAAAACAACATTCACAAAGAATAGAAATGGTAAAAGGTAACTTAGCTACAGAAGAAGCAACTAAAACAGCTTTAATAATGCCATTCTTTAGTTTATTAGGATATGATGTATTCAATCCTATGGAATTTATACCAGAATTTGTAGCTGATGTTGGAACTAAAAAAGGGGAAAAAGTAGATTATGCAATAATGAATGAAGGAAAACCTGTAATACTTATAGAGGCAAAAGGTGTAGATGATGATTTAACAAAACATGATGCACAATTATTTAGATATTTTACAGTAACAGATGCTAAGTTTGCTATATTAACTAATGGTATAGTATATAAATTCTTTACGGATTTAGAAGAACCTAATAAGATGGATGAAAAACCATTCTTAGTGTTAGACTTATTAAACATAAATGATATGCAAGTAGCTGAACTTAAAAAGTTCACTAAAGATAAATTTGATATAGATACTATATTCAATACAGCATCAGAATTAAAATATAGTAATCTTATAAAAGCTCAATTAAATAGTCAATTAAATAATCCTAGTGATGAATTTGTAAGATTTATAATAGGTGATTTCTTTACAGGAGTAAAAACAGCTAATGTAGTTGAAAAGTTTAGACCTATAGTAAAGAAATCTATGCAACAATTTGTAAATGAATTTATGAATGATAAAATAAAAAGTATATTAAATAATGAAGTTGAAGAAGATGAAACTGTAGTTGTTGCTCCAGAAGAAGTTGAAGGTATAGAAGAAGTTGCTGTACAAGAGAATACAGAAAGTAAGATTGTAACAACAGAAGAAGAACTAGAAGGATTTAATATAGTTAGAAGTATATTATCAGAAGTAGTAGCTCCAGAAGATATACAATTCAAAGATGTTGAAAGATATTTTGGTATATTATATCAAGGAAATATAAGAAAATGGATATGTAGATTATATTTCAATTCATCTAAAAAGAGCATAACAATATCTGATGAAAATAAGAGAGAAGTAAGATATTATATAGAAAATATAAGTGACATATATAAATATAAAAATGAATTATTAAGTTCATTAGATAAGTATTTAGAAAAAGTAGATGCATAATTTGAAAGCAGGTGTAAAATCCTGCTTTTTAGAATTTATTTATAAGGATTTAAAAGTTTAAGTATAAATGTATATTGATTATTATTTTTTTAAAAAAGTAGATAATTTATATAAATTAGGTTATAATATAGTTAATAATAAACAAAAAAAGAAATTACAATCTAGTGGAATAGAGCGTGATTTCTATGTAATAAACTAACAAAGTTAATTTTTATCTAAATCACTCTTATTGCCTGTAAGAGTGATTTTTATTTTGTCATAAATAAAACAGCTTATAATACTTAGTATTATAGCATCTGAATTATTCAATAAAAATGTTAAAATTTCCATACATCCACCTCCTTTCCTCGGATTATTGGAAAGAAGTCTTATCTTGTGTACAGAAACCATCACTCTTAGATTGTAATTTCTTCAAGCTAAATTATACCATATATTAATTATTAAATCATTTGTTTTGTTTATAAAATTAATTTTTTATTCAAAATATTAGAAAAAACAATCCATTTAAAGCCACGGAGAGCCTTTGAAAATTACTAGGTAATACTAAACATCCTTTAAAATAATGAGTATTACAAAATAAATATTAAACATTATTAAAAAATTTTATATATTTTTTTACACTTGTCATTTTTTCTGTATATAGTTATTTATCAATGTAAATAATGTAGC
>CAJFPU010000009.1 GCA_904418825.1 uncultured Romboutsia sp.
TACACTCAATTTGATAAAAAAATAGATGGAGAATTGGCAATGCACTTAATGAGTGTACAAGCTATAAAAGGTGTAGAAATAGGTATAGGATTTGATGTAGCAAGTAATCCTGGTTCTTTTGTTATGGATGAAATATATTATGATAGTCAAAATGGAATAAAAAGAAAAACTAATAAATTAGGTGGTATAGAAGGTGGAATGACAACTGGAGAAGAAGTCATTATAAGATGTGCAATGAAACCTATTCCAACTTTATATAAACCACTTAAATCTGTAAATATAAATACATTAGAAAGTTTCAGTGCTAGTATAGAGCGTTCAGATAATTGTGCTGTACCAGCATGTAGTGTAGTTTGTGAAAATGTAGTTGCATTTGTTATATGTAAATACTTCTTAGATAAAATAGGTGGAGATAATTTAAATGATTTAAAATCAAACTATAATTCATATATAAAAAGGTTAGGTGATAGAGGATGGAAAAAATAATAAATGATGTTTGTAATATAGTAATAGATAATAGCTATAAAAATTTTATGCCATCAGTTTATGAATTTAATAATAAGGATATTGAAGATTTATCTAAAATTAATATAAATGAAATATATGATGAAGTGTTAATTATAAGTGATGAAAATGTATATAATCATCAAATTGATAACTTTATAAATAATATAAAAGCAAAGATAGTATATGAATATATAGTTTTAGCAGGAGAAGATTCAAAATCATTATCAGTATATGAAGAAATAATTAAGTATTGTATAAAAATAAATTTATCTAGAAAATCACTAATCATAGCATTAGGTGGTGGAGTAGTAGGTGATTTAGCAGGTTTTGTAGCATCTACATATATGAGAGGAATTGACGTTTGTCAAATACCAACAAGTTTACTATCACAAGTAGACTCATCAGTTGGAGGTAAAACAGGTATAAATATAGGTAATTTTAAAAATATAATAGGAACTTTTTATCAGCCTAAGTTTACTTATGTAAATATAGATGCTTTAAAAACATTGCCCAATAAAGAATTTATATCAGGAATGGCAGAAGTTATAAAATACAGTATAATATATGATTATGACTTTTTAGATTATTTAATAAATAATAGTGAAAATATTTTAAATAAAGATAATGAAACACTACATTATGTTGTTAGAAAGTGTATAGAAATAAAAGCAGATATAGTTTCTAAAGATGAAAAAGAAAGTGGACTTAGAAAAATATTAAATTTTGGTCATACATTTGGGCATGGAGTTGAAAAACTTTGCAAAATAAGTCATGGTGAAGCTGTAAGTATTGGTATGAATATGGCATTTAAATTATCACTAGAAAAAGGATATATAGATAAAAGCTATTATGATAAGTATATAAAAGTATGTGAGAAATTTAATTTACCTTTAAAGTTTAATATATCATTATATGAAGATGAAATCACTGAAGAAATTAAAGTAAATATAAACAAAGAAATACTTGAAATAATGAAAAATGATAAAAAAAATAGCTTTGGAAAAATTAATCTAATATTACCAATAGGCTTTGGTAAAGTTAAAATTATAAATGACATAGATGAAGATAAAATATTAAATATAATAAAGGGGGTAAATAATGCTTAGAGGAAGCTTCGAACTTATAGGAGATAAATCCATATCTCATAGAGCGGTGATGTTTTCTTCTATATCTAAAGGACATAATAAAATAAGCAATTTCCTAATGGGAGAAGATTGTTTAAGTACAATATCCTGCTTTAGAAAAATGGGTGTAGATATACAAATAGATGGTAAGGATGTATATGTTAAAGGAAATGGGTTATACGGATTAAAAAGACCAAAAGAAATATTAGACGTAGGAAATTCAGGAACTACGATAAGGCTTATGATGGGAATACTAGCAGGAAATAAATTTAATGCAACTTTAATTGGAGATAATTCTATAGCTAAAAGACCTATGAAAAGAGTAACAGATCCATTAAGACTTATGGGGTGTAATATAGAAGGAAATGATGATGCTAATTATACACCTATAAAAATATATGGTGGAAATTTAAAAGCTATAGATTATCATATGCCTGTTGCATCAGCTCAAGTAAAATCTGCTTTAATACTTGCTAGTCTTTATGCAAATGATACTAGCTTTATATATGAAAAGATAAAAAGTAGAAATCATACAGAAATAATGTTAAAGTCATTTGGTGCAGATATAAATGTAGAAAATTTAAAAATAAGTGTAAATCCAGTAAATGAGCTATTTAGCCAAGATATATATGTACCTGGGGATATATCATCAGCAGCATTTATAATAGTTTCAGCACTAATAACTGAAGGTTCAGAAGTTGTTATAAAAAATGTAGGCCTAAATGAAACTAGAACTGGAATAATAGATGTAGTTAAAAATATGAACGGAAATATAGAAATAATAAATGAAAGATTAGTTGGTGGAGAATTAGTAGGTGATTTATTAGTTAAATATACTAAAGATTTATGTGCAACTACAATAGATAAGAATATAATTCCAAGATTAATAGATGAAATTCCAGTAATAGCTATACTTGCTACACAAGCTGAAGGTACTACTATAATAAAGGATGCACAGGAGCTTAAAGTAAAAGAAAGTAATAGAATAAAGGCAATGGTAGAGAATCTAAAAATATTAAGTGCTGATATAGAAGAATTAGAAGATGGAATGATTATAAAAGGAAAAAATAAATTAAATGGTGGAAAAATAGAAACATTTAAAGATCATAGAATAGCAATGGCATTTTCAACTTTAAATTTAATATGTGATGAAAAAATAATATTAGATGATGAAAATTGTATAAACGTATCATTTCCAGGATATTTTGATCTTATAAAAAAATTAACAATATAATAGTATATTATAAAATATATAAAGTATAAAAATAGATTAAAGTTAACAAAATAAAATGGTAATATTCTTGATAATTATATTGAATTATAAAGAATATATATAATATTTTATTAGTTAAAAGACTAATAAAATCATTTGATTTATTGTTAAATATTATATATAATGTATCATGTATACAAAATAACTAGGAGGAATTTAACATGAAATTACCAATAGCATTATCTAATAGACACGTTCACTTAAGCCAAGCAGATATAGAAACGTTATTTGGTGCAGGACATGAGTTAACTCATTTTAAACCATTATCTCAACCAGGACAATATGCTTGTGAAGAAAAAGTTGATTTAGTAGGACCTAAAGGTACTATAAAAGGAGTTAGAGTTTTAGGACCAGCTAGACCTAGTACACAAGTTGAAATATCTTTAGCAGATGGATTTGCTTTAGGAATAAAAGCTCCAATAAAAGAATCTGGTGATATAGCAGGAACTCCAGGTGTTAAATTAGTAGGACCAGCAGGAGAAGTAGAATTATCAGAAGGTGTTATAGTTGCTTCTAGACATATACACATGAGCTTAGAAGATGCAGCTAGATTTGGTGTAGAGGATAAGCAAATAGTAAAAGTTAGAACTTTTGGACCAAGAGCAGTAGTATTTGAAAACGTATTAGTAAGAGCTAATGCTAACTTTGCATTAGAAATGCATGTAGACGTTGAGGAAGGAAACGCTGCAGGTGTAAGAAATGGTGAAGAAGTAGAATTAATAGCTGAATAACTATATAAATAAAAGAACGGATTGTAAAATCCGTTCTTTTATTTTGCAAAGTTTTTTTCATATTCAATTCCGTAATCATACATTTGTTCAAGTAAAGGTATCATTTTTTTACCCAGATCAGTTAAGCTATATTCAACTTTAGGTGGAACAACAGGAAAAACTTCTCTATGTATAAGTCCATCTTCTTCTAAACTTCTAAGTTGATTAGTTAGCATTTTTTGTGTAACATCAGGTAATTTTCTTTTTATTTCACTAAATCTAAGCTCTCCACTACTTAAATACCAAAGGATAAGTATTTTCCACTTACCAGAAACTAATCTATGAAATAAAGTCATAGGACATGTTTCATATTTTAAACAACGTTTTGACATATGACATTTACTATGAGAATTTAAGACCATGTGTAGACACCTCACATTTTTATTTTATAAAGCTAGTATATCATAAGTTTGGTATATAAAACCATATATAGTATATAAAAGTATACTATGTATACTCTAAGTTTCTACATATAAAAAAAGTGCCTACTTGTTAAAATTGAATCAAAGATATATTATTAATTTGTAAATTATAGTAAATAATATGCTGTTCTTTTATTAAAAACAAATATTACTATAAAATAAGCTTATATAAATAACATAATATGGTAAATAAAAGTGTAAATATATAAAGAAAAAGCTATAAAAGGAGAAGTTGTAATGAACAAAAAAATAGCTAGTATAATAGATCATACATTATTAAAAGTTACAGCAATTAAAGAAGGCTATTAATATTAATTAAAATTTAATGCTTAAGTAATAAATTTATGGGTATTTAATATATATATATATGTTAGATTTAAAAATAATTGAAATTATAAAATAAAAAGTAGAATTAAATTAGCTTACATTATTGTTTATACTCAATAATAAAGAAGGAGTCTATAAAAAATAGTAGAATACCTTCTTTATTATGTGAATTATAACATAATATTTATATGTATATGAAATTACATTAATTTATAGTGTATTCATTATACATTATAGCTTGACATTTAATATTGAAACTACATAGGAGTAATATTAAGGAGGATACACATTATGGCTAAATTCATGAAAACAGTTGATGGAAATACAGCTGCTGCACACGTTGCATATGCATTTACTGACGTAGCTGCTATATTCCCTATAACACCATCATCTACAATGGCAGAAGTAGTTGATGAATGGGCAGCTCAAGGAAGAAAAAATATATTTGGACAAAAAGTTAATGTTGTAGAAATGCAATCAGAAGCTGGTGCTGCTGGAGCATTTCATGGTTCATTACAAGCAGGTGCTTTAACAACAACATTTACTGCATCTCAAGGTTTATTATTAATGTTACCAAACATGTATAAGGTTGCAGGAGGATTACTTCCAGGTGTATTCCACGTAAGTGCTCGTGCTCTTGCATCTCAAGCATTATCTATATTTGGTGACCATCAAGATGTTATGGCAGCAAGACAAACTGGATGTGTATTATTAGCTTCAGGTTCTGTTCAAGAAGTTGCTGATATAGCACCAGTTGCACATTTAGCTGCAATAGAAGGTAAATTACCTTTCATACATTTCTTCGATGGATTTAGAACATCACATGAAATACAAAAAGTAGAATTATTAGAATATGATGATTATGCTTCATTATTAAACATGGAAGCTGTTAAAGAATTCAGAGATAAATCATTATCTCCAAACCACCCAGTAACTCGTGGTACAGCTCAAAATGATGATATATACTTCCAAACAAGAGAAGCATCAAATAAATATTATCAAAATATAATACCTGTAGTAGAAAAATACATGGCTAAAATGTCTGAATTAACAGGAAGAGAACATGGATTATTCAATTACTATGGAGATGAAAATGCAAAGAATATAATAGTAGCTATGGGATCTGTTACAGAAACTATAGAAGAAACTATAGATTTCTTAAATGCTAAAGGTGGAAGCTATGGTTTAGTTAAAGTTCATTTATATAGACCATTCTCAAATGAACATTTATTAAAAACTATACCACAATCAGCTGAAAGAATATGTGTACTTGATAGAACTAAAGAACCAGGTTCAACAGGTGAGCCATTATACTTAGATGTACGTAATGCATTCTTTGATATGGAAAAATCACCAATGATAATAGGTGGAAGATACGGATTAGGTTCAAAAGATGTTACTCCTACTGATATAAAAACTGTATTTGATAACTTAACATCAGAAAAACCTAAAAACAACTTTACATTAGGTATAGTTGATGATGTAACTAATACATCTTTAGAAACAACAGAAAACATAAAGATAGCTACACCAGGAACTGTAAGATGTAAGTTCTGGGGATTAGGATCTGACGGTACAGTTGGAGCTAATAAGCAAGCTATAAAAATAATAGGAGATAACACAGATAAGTATGCTCAAGCTTACTTTGCATATGACTCTAAAAAATCTGGTGGTATAACAATGTCTCACTTAAGATTTGGAGATACTCCTATAAGAGCTACTTACTTAATAGATGAAGCTGATTATATAGCTTGTCACAACCAATCATATGTTAATCAATATGATTTATTAAAAGGACTAAAAGATGGTGGTACATTCGTACTTAACACTATATGGTCTCAAGAAGAGTTAGAACAACATTTACCAGCAAAAATGAAGAAATTCATAGCTGAAAATAATATAAACTTCTATACAGTTAATGCTACTAAGATAGCATCTGAAATAGGTCTTGGAAACAGAATAAATATGATAATGCAATCAGCATTCTTCAAGTTAGCTGAAATAATACCTGAAACTGAAGCTATAGAATACTTAAAAGATTCTATAAAGAAAGCTTACGGTAAAAAAGGTGAAAAAGTTGTTAATATGAACTTTGAAGCTGTTGAAGCTGGTATGAATGCTTTAGTTAAAATAGAAGTTCCATCTAATTGGGCTAATGCTGAAGAAGTTGAAACATCTTTAGATTCAGATGAACCAGATTTTATCAAAAATATATTAAGACCTATGAATGCGCAAGAAGGTAACAGCTTACCAGTAAGTGCATTTAATGGATTAGAAGATGGTACATTCCCAGCAGGTACTGCAGCATATGAAAAGCGTGGAGTAGCAGTTAATGTTCCAGAGTGGATAACTGATAATTGTATACAATGTAACCAATGTGCATATGTATGTCCTCATGCATGTATAAGACCAGTTTTAGTAAATGAAGAAGAAGCAAGTAATGCTCCAGAAAGCTTCAATACTAAAAAGGCTATAGGTAAAGGATTTGAAGGATTACAATATAGAATGCAAGTAAGTCCAATGGACTGTACAGGATGTGGAAACTGTGCTGATATATGTCCAGCTAAGCAAAAAGCTTTAGTTATGAAGCCTCTTGACACTCAAGAAGTAGAAATAGAAAACTGGGCATTTGCAGCTGATACTACTAAAGTTTCTCCTAAAGGAGATATAATGGCACCAACTACAGTTAAGGGAAGTCAATTTAGACAACCACTTATAGAGTTCTCAGGAGCTTGTGCAGGATGTGGAGAAACTCCATACATCAAGTTAGTTACTCAATTATTTGGAGATAGAATGATGATAGCAAATGCTACAGGATGTTCTTCAATATGGGGAGGATCTGCTCCATCAACTCCATACACTGTTAACCATGAAGGTAAAGGTCCATCTTGGGCAAACTCATTATTCGAAGACAATGCTGAATTTGGATACGGAATGATGTTAGCTGTTAAGCAAATAAGAAATAAAATAGCAGAAAATATGCAAACTCTATTAACTATGGATATATGTGAAAGTGCTAAAGAAGCATTTAATGCATGGTTAGAAGTTAGAAACGATGGAGAAGCTTCTAAAGCTGCTAGCCAAAGAGTATTAGAAGTTATATCAAACACTTGTGATTGTGCAAATGAAGAAGTTAAAACTTTAATTTCTGAAATAAAAGAAAGAGCTGATTACTTAGTTAAGAGATCTCAATGGATACTTGGAGGAGATGGATGGGCTTATGACATCGGTTACGGTGGATTAGATCACGTTCTTGCTTCAGGTGAAGATGTAAACGTACTTGTATTTGATACAGAAATTTACTCAAATACAGGAGGTCAAGCTTCTAAATCAACTCCAGTTGCTGCAATGGCTAAGTTTGCTGCTGCTGGTAAGAGATCTAAGAAGAAAGACTTAGGTATGATGGCTATGAGCTACGGAAACGTATATGTTGCTCAAGTTGGTATGGGTGCAGATAAGAACCAATTAATGAAGGCTATAATAGAAGCTGAAAAGCATGATGGACCATCATTAATAATAGCTTACTCTCCATGTATATCTCATGGAATAAAAGAAGGTATGGGTAGATCTCAAGCTAATATAGAAAAAGCTGTTAAAGCTGGATATTGGCATTTATACAGATATAACCCACAATTAAAAGCTGAAGGAAAGAATCCTTTCACTTTAGATTCTAAAGAACCAACTGAAAGTTTCAGAGAATTCTTAATGGGTCAAGTAAGATATGCTGCAATAGCTAAGCAATTCCCAGATGTAGCTGAAGAATTATTCACTATGGCTGAAGAAAATGCTAATGAAAGATATAACAACTATAAGAGATTAGCTGAAAATTTTTAATTAAATATAGTTAAATAATAAAGGGTGGACGAATTTTGTCCATCCTTTTATTATAAATATGATAAAATATATAGTAGCAATACTATTTGGAGGTGTTAAATGAAAAATATTGAAAAAGAGCTTAAATATTTAAAAGTATTATCAAAACAATATCCAAGTATATCAAAAGCGAGTACAGAGATTATAAACTTAGAAGCTATTCTTAACCTTCCTAAAGGAACAGAACATTTTATAAGTGATATACATGGAGAGTATGAACAATTTGTACATATACTTAAAAATGGATCAGGAGTTATAAAGAGAAAAATAGAAGAATTATTTTCAAATAGTATAAGAGATAGTGAAAAAAAGACACTAGCAACTTTAGTATATTATCCTGAGCAAAAATTAGAATTAATAGAAAAAGAAGAAGATAATATAGATGATTTTTATAGAATATATATATATAGATTAGTTGAGCTATGTAAATATGCATCAAGCAAGTATACTAAATCTAAAGTAAGAAAGCTTCTTCCAGAAGATTTTAAATATATAATAGAGGAACTTTTAAATGAAAATGTAGAACAAGTACATAAACAAAACTATTATAAAAGTATAGTAGAGACTATTATAAGTATAGATAGAGCAAAAGAATTTATAATAGCTATATCTAAAGTTATACAAAAGTTAGTTGTAGATAGACTTCACATAGTTGGAGATATATATGATAGAGGTCCTAGACCGGATATAGTTATAGATACATTGATGGATTATCATTCAGTAGATGTACAATGGGGAAATCATGATATATTATGGATGGGTGCAGCAAGTGGAGAAAAAACTTGCATAGCAAATGCTCTTAGAATATCTGCTAGATATTCTAATTTAGATATTATAGAAGATATATATGGAATAAATATATTGCCACTTGCAACATTTTCATTAGAAACTTATAAAGATGATCCTTGTACATGCTTCATGCCAAAAGGAGAAGAAATATCTACTAAACAAAAATCTCTAGTAGCAAAAATGCATAAGGCAATAAGTATTATACAATTTAAACTTGAAGGTGAAATAATTAATAGAAGACCTGAATTTGAAATGAATCATAGATTGCTTTTAAATAAAATAAATTATGATGAAGGTACTATAAATATAAAGGGAAAAGATTATAAATTAAAAGATAATAATTTCCCTACTATTGATAAAAATAATCCTTATAAATTAACTAAAGAAGAAAAAATCGTAATTGAAAAATTAGTTTCTTCATTTAAAAATAGTGAAAAATTACAAAAACATGTATCATTTTTATTTTCGAAAGGAAGTATCTATTTAGTTTCTAATGGAAATTTATTAATACATGGATGTGTACCTTTAAATGAAGATAAGAGTTTTATGAAAATGAAACTTCAAGGTAAAGAATATAGAGGTAGAGAATTAATGGACAAAATGGAGACTCTATCAAGAGAAGGATATTTCTTTAAAGATAAAACAAAACAAAAACAATATGGAATGGATATTATGTGGTACTTATGGACTGGTCAATGTTCTTCTTTATTTGGAAAAGATGACATGACTACTTTTGAAAGGTATTTTATAGAAGATAAAGAAACTCATAAAGAAAATAAGAATCCATACTTTACATTAAGAGAAGATGAAGATATCTGTAACAAAATATTTGATGAATTTGGATTAGATATAAATGAATCTCATATAATAAATGGACATGTTCCAGTTGAAAGTAAAAATGGAGAAAGTCCTATCAAATCAAATGGAAGGGTAATAGCTATAGATGGAGGATTTTCAAGAGCGTATCAAAAGAAAACTGGTATAGCTGGATATACTTTAATATATAACTCACAAAATTTACAGTTGATATCTCATGAACCTTTTACATCAACTGAAGAAGCTATAGTAAATGAAAGTGATATATTATCAACTACAATGTTGGTAGAGCATAAATTAAGTAGAAAAACTGTAAAAGATACTGATGCAGGAAAAAAATTATTAGATGAAGTAAAAGATTTAAAATTACTTTTAATGGCATATAAAAAAGGTATTATAAAAGAAGTATAATTTAGGTAGGAAATTGTTTTTTATGACTATTGACATGAAAATATAATTAATATAAAATAATAAATATAATTAAAAATATCTATTTATTATTTTAATAAAATGGATTGTTACTGATAGAGCAGGCAATACCTAAGTTAAGGAGTATTTTTTGTACCTTAATTTAGGTATTTTTATTTTTAGGGGGCTAGAGAAAATGGTGACCATAAAGAAAATATACAACAATAATGTTATTTTAGCACTTGAAAATGGTAGTAAGAAAGAAGTAATCTTAACAGGATGTGGGATTGGATTTAAAAAGAAGCCAAATGATATTGTTGATGAAAATAAAATTGAAAAGAAGTTTGTTATACAAGATGAAAGTTTTGAAAGTAAAGTAAATAAATTAGCAAATGAGATACCAGAAGAGATTTTTGGGGTAAGTAGTACAATAATAGAGTATGCAGAGAAAAAATTAAATACTACATTAGATGAGTATATTTATATATCTTTAACAGATCATATATCTTTTGCACTAAAAAGATATAAAGAAAATACACCAATAAAAAATGAATTGTTATCTGAGCTTAGAAGAATTCATAAAAAAGAATATGAAATAGGAAGATGGGCTCAAGAATATATAAATAAAACTTTTAATGTGAATTTTTCAATAGATGAAGCAGGATTTATAGCTATGCATATTATAAATGCAAACTATAGAGAATCTACTAATAAATCTTATTTAATGATGAATATAATAAATCAAATACTTGATATAATAAAAAAATATTACGATATAGAATTTATAGAAGATGAAATTAATTTTGATAGATTATTAACTCATTTAAAGTTTTTTGCAAAGAGACTTATAGATAAAAAAGAATCTATAGATACTAATAATAGTTTATTAGAAGTTGTAAAAATACAATATAAAGAAAGTTATAATTGTGCAAAACAAATAAAATCATTTATAGAGGAAAATTATACTTATAAAGTAAATGATGATGAAATATTATATTTAATATTACATATAAATCGAGTAGTATCAGTTATAAATTTTAATAAATAAGCATTATAAAGTTATGTATAGTGTTTAATTTAATATAATATATTATAAATAATAATTAAAAGGAGATAAATAATATGAGTTTTTTTAAAAATTTATTCAAAGGAAAAAAAGAACAAGATGTAAAAAAAGAACAAATAGTACCATTAACTAATGGAGAATTAGTTAATATATCTCAAGTTCCAGATGAAGTTTTCTCAAGTAAAATGATGGGTGATGGATTTGCTATGAAAACAAAAGATGGAATAATAGTATCACCAGTAGAAGGAACAATAGTAACAGTATTCCCAACTAAGCATGCTGTAACTATAAACTCTGTAGATGGAAGAGAAGTACTAATACATTTAGGTGTAGATACAGTTTCTTTAAAAGGTGAAGGATTTGAAACTTTCGTACAAGAAAATCAAGAAGTTAAAGTTGGAGATAAGTTAGTTAAAATGGATGTAGAATTTATAGAAAAGAATGCAAAATCTTCAATGCCAATAGTAGTATTTACTAATTTATCAGAAGGAGAATCAGTTAAATTAGTAGAAGGAGAAGTTAAAGCAGGAGAATTAAATAAGATAGAAATTGTAAAATAATACTCCATGAAAATGTTTTCAAAAAATGTTACATAAAACTTTTAATGTGATATATTTTAAATATAAAATGAATTCATATAGTGTGTTACTGGTTATGCAGGCATGAGCTAAATAATTTATAATTACTTTTTTACTATAAATTATTTAGCTTTTTTTATTATAATAATAGTTATGATAATTAAATAAAATATTAATGTATAACCAGATAATATAAAATTAAAAAATAATAGGGAGGAAAGAGAAATGCTTCAATATTTACAAAGAATTGGTAAAGCTATAATGCTTCCAATAGCAGCACTACCGGTTGCAGGTATATTACTTGGAGTTGGGGGATCATTAATAAATATAGCAGCACTTGAAAATGCACCAGCTATATACCAACCATTAATTGATTTTGTTAATATTCCAGTAATAACTATAATATTAACAATAATGCAAGGTGTAGGTAATATAGTATTTGGAAATTTACCAATATTATTTGCAGTAGGTACTGCAGTAGGTCTTGCTAAGCAAGATAAAGGTACAGCTGCTCTTGCTTCTGTATTTGGTTTCTTAATAATGAATGAGGTTATAAGTGTATTATTAAGCATAGGTGCTACACCATTAGGTACTTTAATTTCAGGTGATGTACCAGCACAATATACACAATATGTAACTACTACATTAGGTATATTTACTCTTAACATGTCGGTGTTTGGTGGTATTATAACAGGTATAGTAACATCTACATTACACAATAAATACTATAATATACAATTACCAGCAGTTATAGGATTCTTCTCTGGATCAAGATTTGTTCCAATAGTAGTATCTTTAGCTATGGCAGTTGTGGGTGCATTACTTGCTTATATATGGCCATTTGTTCAAGATACAATAGCAGTAATAGCATTATTTGTTAAAAATGCAGGACCAATAGGAACATTTTTATATGGGCTAATAGAAAGAGCTTTAATACCGTTTGGTCTTCACCATATATTCTATACACCATTTTGGTATGGGTCATTTGTCGATGGGCAAGTATTAATAGATGGAACTTGGCAAACAATTCAAGGTGCTAACTATGCTTATTTTGCTCAATTAGGGAATATGCAAAGTATAGTTGGTGCAGATGCAAATACTATGTCAACTATAGTTTCTGGAACAACAAGATTTATGGCTGGTAAATTCCCATTCATGATGTTTGGACTTCCAGCTGCAGCATTAGCAATGTATCATACAGCTGTTCCTAGTAAGAAAAAAATTGTTGGAAGTTTATTAGTATCAGCAGCAGTTACAGCTTTCTTAACAGGTATAACTGAACCATTAGAATTTACATTCTTATTTGTTGCACCAGTATTATATGTTGTTCATTGTATAATGGCAGGTTTATCATTCTTCTTAATGGATATACTTAATGTATTTATAGGTATGACATTCTCAGGAGGATTAATAGACTTTACTTTATTCGGGATACTTCCTGCAGGAGCTGGAGTTCCAACAAACTGGATAAGAGCAATATTAGTAGGAGCTGGATATTCAGTAGTTTATTACTTCTTATTTAAAACTTTAATAATTAAGTTAAACTTAAAAACTCCAGGTAGAGAAGGTGAAGATGAAGAAACTAAGCTTTACTCTAAAGCAGATTTCCAAGCTGCTAAAGGTTTAGATGGAAAAGATGAAATAGTACAAAAAGCTCCAGAAGTTTTAGCTGCATTAGGTGGAGAAGAAAATGCTATATCAATAGATGCATGTATAACTAGACTTAGAGTTGAAGTTAAAGATAAATCAAAAGTAGATAAAGAGAAGTTAAAAGCTTTAGGTGCAGTAGGCGTTGTTGAAGTGGGTAATGGAATACAAGCGATATTTGGTGCTAAAGCAGATGCTTATAGACATGAAATAAATAGAATATTAGGAAGAAGCTAATATTAAAAAGGTATGAAATTTTAAATTTCATACCTTTTTAAGTATCTGACATAGAATTTTCAAAATTATAAGTTTTAGAGTTATAATTACTTGGAGAAACACCATAAGCCTTTTTAAATGCTCTTACAAAACTAGAATAATCATTAAATCCACATTTAGAGCATACAGTACTCATACTAAATCCATCAGATATAAGAGACCTTGCAAGTATGAGTCTTTTTTGAATAACATAACTATGAATAGAGCTTCCTATTTGATTTTTGAATTTTCTCATAAGATAATATTTACTTATAAAAAATTCTGAAGCTATAGTATCTATAGATAAATCATTTTCTAAATTAGAGTTTATATAATTTAAAACGCCCTCTATTGTTTTATCATATTGAATATCTTCGATATCTCTATTTTTATCGCTATTTAAAAACAATCTATTCATTAAAACCATCAATTGAATAAATAATGATTCTTTTAAAATTTCACTTCCAAACTCATTACTATTATCACAGTTTTTTATATCTTGAATTAGATTTTTTATATTTTCAATTGATTTCATATTTAATCTAAGTAGATTATAATTATTTTTCATTGCTTCTTCAAAGCATTTAAGTAAATTATTATTACCCTGAGCATATTTTGCAATGAAATCAGGATTTAGCCAAATAACTATACGCTCATAGTACTTATCAGCGTTTACCACTGGTTTATGAATTTCATTTTTATTTACAAATAAAATATCCCAAGGTTTTAGGATATAAGATTTGCCTTCTATATAATAAGTTAAATCTCCATCAATTAAAATGACTATTTTACTAAAATCATGATGATGATATTCAAATTTAATATCTTTCTTATCTTTTATATGGAATATTTTAAAATTATCATTTAAGTAACCAATTTTATTAGTTATATCTTTCATAGCCCACCTGCCTTTAGATTAAATTATAGAGCATTATTTACAATATAACAAGCATTTTAAACGATTGACATAGTAAATTTTGAACAATATAATAAAAGGTATAAAAAAATTAGCTATATAATATATATAAATTAATATAAGTATTTGGAGGATAAAATAAATGATATTAAATGATTTATTAAATGGATTAGATATAATTAATATAACTGGAAATTTAAATATAGATATAACTAATATAGCATATGATTCAAGAAAAGTTGAAGAAAATACTTTATTTATATGTATAAAGGGATTTAATTCAGATGGTCACAAATATATAGAAAGTGCTATAGAAAAAGGTGCTAAAGCATTTTTAGTACAAGAAGATATAAATATAGAAGGATATACTTTTATAAAAGTAGAAGATACTAGAGCATCTATGGCAAAAGTTGCTGATAATTTTTATGGTAATCCATCAAGTGAATTAGGTGTTATAGGAGTTACAGGAACTAATGGTAAAACAAGTATAACAACTTTCTTAAGTGAAATATTAAGTTTAAATAATAAAAAAGTAGGTCTTGTAGGAACTATAAAGATATTTGATGGTGATAAAGAAGTTGAATCTAGTTCAACAACTCCTGAAAGTATAGATTTACAAAAGCATTTTAGAACTATGGTTGATAATGGATGTGATTACTGTGCGATGGAAGTATCATCTCATTCATTAGTGTTAAATAGAGTAGATGAGACAGAATTCAAATTAGGAATATTTACAAACTTAACTCCAGACCATTTAGATTTTCATAAAGATTTAGAAGATTATAGAAATGCAAAAGAAAAATTATTCCATAAAACAACTACGGCAAATATAATAAACATAGATGATGAAGGTGGAGCTAAGATATATGAAAATATAAAATCTTTAAATATACCTTGCTATACTTATGGAATAGATAATAAAGCAGACTTTATGGCAAAAGATATAAAGATAGATGCAAGTGGAGTATCTTATACACTAGTAACTCCAACATATGAACAAGAAATATTTGTACCAGTACCAGGTAAATTTACAGTATATAATACTTTAGCAGTTATAGCAGCTTGTTATATGTTAAATATACCTAAAGAAATAGTTAAAGAAGGTTTAAGAAAAACTAAAGGTGTTGCAGGAAGATTTGAAACAATAACTAATGATAAAGGAATAAGTGTTATAGTTGACTATGCACATACACCAGATGCCTTAGAAAACATATTAAATACTGCAAAAGGATTTGCTAAATCTAATATAATAACTGTATTTGGATGTGGTGGAGATAGAGATACAACAAAGAGACCTTTAATGGGAGCAATAGCACAAAGATTATCAGATATATGTATAGTAACTTCTGACAATCCAAGAACTGAAGATCCAGAACTTATAATAGAAGATATATTAAAAGGATTAGATAATAATAAAGAAAACTATAAAGTAGTTATAGATAGAAGAGAAGCTATAAAGGAAGCTATAGAAATGGCTCAAAAAGATGATATAGTAATTATAGCTGGAAAAGGACATGAAAATTATCAAATTTTAGGAAAAGTTAAGCATCATTTTGATGATAAAGAGATAGCACAAGAATTTTTAAGCAATAAATAGAATCAAGGGAGAAAGAAGTATGAAATCATTTTGGAACAATTATAAGTCATCTCTAATATTATTAAGTGCAATAATATTAGGAGGAATAATAGGAGTATTTATGGGTCCAGAGGCTGTAGTATTTAAGCCAGTAGGAGATTTATTCTTAAACTTATTATTCATGACATTAGTACCATTAGTATTTTTCAGCGTTACATCAGCTATATCTAATATGGGTGAGATGAAAAGACTTGGTAAAATATTAAAGAATATAGTTATAGTATTCGCAACGACAGCAATAATATCTGGTATTATAGCTATGATAGGGGTTCTTATAATGAATCCTACAAAAGGATTAAACTCAGATATGTTTGCTAGCTTAATGGCAACTGCTACAGATCATACAAGTGGAGAAAAAGTTAGCTTATTGCAACAACTTGTAAATACTGTAACAGTAACTGACTTTAAAGATTTATTATCAAAATCTAATATGTTACAACTTATAATATTCTCTATATTAGTAGGTATAGCAACTGCTATGGCTGGAGAAATAGCAAAACCTATAGCTAACTTTGTTGAAGCTGGAGCAGCAGTTATGATGAAGATAGTAAATATAATAATGTATATAGCACCAATAGGACTTGGATGTTATTTTGCATCAGTTATAGGTGAATTAGGACCACAAATACTTTCAGGATATGCTAAGGTATTTATATTATATCTAATATTAACAGCTATTTGTTACTTTGGATTATTCACATTATATGCTTATGTAGCAGGTGGAAAAGATGGTGTTAAAACATTTTGGAAAAATGCTATAGCACCAACAGTTACAGCTCTAGCAACTTGTTCAAGTGCAGCATCAATACCTGTAAATTTAGACTCAACTAAAAAGATGGGTGTACCACAAGATATAGCAGAAACTGTTATACCACTTGGAGCAAATATACACAAAGATGGTTCTGTAATAGGTGGAGTTTTAAAGATAACATTCTTATTTGGACTATTTGGAAAAGATATGACAAGTTTATCAGCAATTGCTTCAATTCTTGTAGTATCATTCTTAGTTGGAGCAGTTATGGGTGCAATACCTGGTGGAGGAATGATGGGTGAAATGTTAATATTAAGTGTATATGGATTTTCACCAGAAGTACTTCCTATAATAGCAGTTATAAGTACTATAATAGATGCACCAGCAACTGTATTAAACTCTACTGGAAATACAGTTTGTTCTATGGTAGTGTCAAGACTTGTTGAAGGTAAGGATTGGTTAAAAAATAAAATAAATAATTAATATATAAGAGTGCATTTTGCACTCTTATTTTTGTGTTAAATTTCATTAATAATATATATTGATTCGTGTGAAGGAATATAGTAAATTTAAATTTGATAAAAATAAATATTATTTAAGGAGTAACGCATGGACAAAGGGACTATATTTTTGCAATTACTTGAAAAATCCAGTTTAACGATAGTATTATTTATAATAATTACTAAAATTCAAGGGTTTAAGTATATATTTCAAAAGGAAAATTATAAACTAAAGGACTTATTTATTATATCATTAATATTTACAGCTCTTGCCATACTTGGTACATATAATGGAATAAATGTACAAGGATCTTTAGCAAATACGAGAATAATAGCTATTGTATCAGGTGGAGTTTTATTTGGTCCATTAGTTGGCATAACTTCAGGTATTATATCTGGTTTTCATAGATATATAACAGATATTGGCGGTATAACGGCTTTTCCGTGTTTTATATCTTCTATATTTGCAGGGTTGCTATCTGGATTTTTTTATAAAAAAATTAGTAGTAAATATAAATGGATATATGGAATAGCATGTGGAGTAATATCGGAGAGTTTTTCTATGTGTTTAATATATTTATTATCAAAACCTCACAATATTGCTATTGGAATAATAAAAAAGATTTATATACCAATGATTGTTGGTCAAATTAGTATAGGTTTTTTGATATCCATAGTTGATGCTATAAAAAAAGAAAAAGAAGAAGTAGCTGCTATGCAGTCGAAGTTAGCCTTAGATATTGCTAATAAGACATTACCTTATTTTAGATCGATAAATGAAAAGTCTTTAGAAAAAATATGCAGGATAATAAGAGATAAAATAAAATCAGATGCAGTTAGTATAACTGATAGAAATGAAGTGTTGGCATATGTTGGAGTGGGAGAAGAAGCATTTAAATCTCCTCATACAGAAATTAGTAATATAACTAGGTGTTCTATTAGAGAAAATAAAATTTTAAATATACAAGTTAAAGAAGAAGAAAGCTCAATAAGTGAAAAAGTGAATTTAAAGACAGCTATGATTATTCCATTAATAGATTCTAAGGGAGTAATTGGAACATTAAAGATTTATTATACTAAGAAATATGATATGAGTCACTCTAAAAAATCTTTGGCTATAGGTTTATCACAAATTATTTCTACACTTATGGAAATATCAAAAATAGAAAAGATAGAAAAAGAAAAGAAAAAAGCAGAGATCAAAGCTTTGCAAAGACAAATTAATCCACACTTTTTATTTAATGCATTAAATACTATAACTTCATTTATTAGAATTAATCCTGATAAAGCAAGAAATCTTATTATAAATTTATCTACATATATGAGATATAATTTAGAAGTAAATGATAATTTAATAGATATAAATAAAGAATTAGAGCAAGTAAAAGCATATGTAGAAATAGAAAAAGCAAGGTTTGGAGATAAACTTACAGTTTTATATAATATAGATGATAATATAGATGCTAAAATTCCTAGTCTTATAATACAGCCACTAGTTGAAAATGCAATAATACATGGAATAAGAAAAAATGGAGGATGTGGAACTGTAGTTATTGGAGTTAAAAAAGAAGATGGATATACTAAAGTATGGGTAGAAAATGATGGTATAACTATAGATTTTGATATAATAGAAAGAGTGTATAGTGGGAAGATGCCTGAAAATAAAATAGGACTTTACAATGTACATCTAAGATTAAAATTAATATACGGACAAGGTTTAAATATATATAGATTAGAACCTGGAACTAGAATGGAATTTTATATATAGGGGAGATATTATGAAGGCAATTATAGTAGAAGATGAATTTCCAGCAAGAGAAGAATTAAAGTATTTTATAAAGAATTTTAGTAAGATTGAAATACTAAATGAGTTTGATAATGGAGTAGAAGTATTAAAATTTATACAGGAAAATGTAGTAGATGTAATATTTTTAGATATAAATATTCCATTATTAGATGGAATGCTACTTGCGAGAACTATAAATAATTTTAAGGTTAAGCCTAAAATAGTATTTATAACAGCATATAAAGAACATGCCGTAGATGCATTTGAACTAGAAGCTTTTGATTATATATTAAAGCCATACTCTGATGATAGGATAATATCTATGTTAAATAAACTAGAAAAAAGCTACTCTAGTAATATAAGTATAGATAACAAGTTAGAAGAAGAAAAAAAGTTTGTTCAAAAATCAAAAGCTTCAAGTATTAGTTTATGGAAAAATGATAAGTTAAGAGTAGTAAATATAAAAGATATATATTACTGTGAAGCTAGAGAAAGAGAAACTATAGTATATACAAAAGATAGTGAATATATCGTAAAAGAATCTATAAAAGAATTTGAAAAAAATTTAGATACAAACCTATTTTTTAAAACACACAGGTCTTATATAGTAAATATATCCAAGATAAATGAAATAATACCTTGGTTTAATAATACGTATAAATTAAAGTTAGATGATATAAATTCAGAAATACCTGTTAGTAGAAGTAAAATTAAAGATTTTAGAATAATTATGAACATATAAATGCATTTAATGTAGTAAATAATGCATTTCATGTAAAAAAACTAAATTAAACACAAAATATAATGTATCATACTAAATGAAATAATAATTGATACTTAAATTAATAAAGGAGAAGACGGTATGATAACATTTATATCTTGTTTAGCAATTTTAATAATTGGCTACTTTGTTTATGGAACATATGTAGATAAAAACGCAAAGTTAAGCGATGACAATCAAACACCAGCAGTTAGATTAGAAGATGGTGTTGACTATATGCCAATGCCTTGGCATAAAGTATTTTTAATACAATTTTTAAATATAGCAGGTACAGGACCGATATTTGGGGCAATAATGGGAGCATTATTTGGTCCAGTAGCATTTTTATGGATAACATTTGGTACAATATTTGCAGGTGGAGTACATGATTATTTATCAGGTGTTATATCTATGAAGCATGATGGTACTTCTGTTTCTGAAATAGTTGGAATATACTTAGGTAATGGAATGAAAAATGTAATGAGAGTATTCTCTGTTATACTATTGATATTAGTTGGTACAGTTTTCGTAACATCTCCAGCAGGTTTATTGACATCTATGACAGGAGTTGATAAAAATATATGGGTTGTTTTAATAATAATATACTATATAATTGCTACAGTTTTACCGGTAGATAAAGTTATAGGTAAAATATATCCAATATTTGGAGCATCTTTATTATTTATGGCGATAGGTTTAGCAGGAGCTATGGTAATAGGTCACTTTAATGGAAGTATGGTAATGCCTGAAATGACATTACAAAATTTACATCCAAGTGGATTATCTATATTTCCATTCTTATTTACAACAATAGCTTGTGGAGCTTTATCAGGATTCCATGCAACTCAATCGCCTATGATGGCAAGATGTATACATAGAGAAAGTGAAAGTAAAAAAGTATTCTATGGAGCAATGGTTGTAGAAGGTATAGTTGCTTTAATATGGTGTGCAGTTACTATAGCATTCTTTGGAGAAAGTGGAGTTATTCAATCAGCTCTTGATAGCTTCGGAGGTCAATCTGGGGTTGTAGGTCATATATCTAAAGAGTTATTAGGACCAATTGGTGCAATACTTGCAGTACTTGGTGTTGTTGCTTGTCCTATAACAAGTGGAGATACAGCATTTAGAAGTGCTAGACTTACAATAGCTGATGCATTTAATATAAAGCAAGAAGGATTATTAAGTAGATTTAAATTAGCAACACCATTATTTATAGTTTGTATATTCTTAACTACTATAGACTTTAACATAATATGGAGATACTTTGCTTGGTCTAACCAAACATTAGCTACTATATTCTTATGGACAGCAACAGTATATTTAATAAAAAATCAAGCTAATTATTGGATAACTTTATTACCTGCAACATTTATGAGTTCTGTGTGTGTGTCTTACATATTACAAGCGCCAGAAGGATTTAGATTAAATGCTATGTTCTCTAATGGAGTAGGTGTAGTTTCTGCAGTATTATTATTTGTACTATTTATGTTAAATAAAAATAAATTTTTAAATAAAGATTCTAAAAATATAGCTTAACAAAATAAATTAAAAGGTAAACTCATTAGAGTTTATCTTTTTTTTACATATCAATAAAGGGAGTAGATTATCAAATAAGTGAATATAGATTAGTTCAATTAATATTTAAGCATTTTGAGAAATCAGTAAATAAAAAATGAGTAAATTTTTAAAAGAATATTTGAGTAAATAAAATTTAAAACTTTAGATATTAAGATGAAAAAAAGGATAGGTAAATTTACACCTATCCTTATATATTATACGTTAAATCTGAATAATATAACGTCTCCATCTTTAACTACATATTCTTTACCTTCTAGTCTAACTAATCCCTTTTCTTTAGCAGCAGTCATAGTACCAACTTGTACTAAATCATTAAATGCTATAGTTTCCGCTCTAATGAATCCTCTTTCTATATCAGAGTGTATTTTACCACCAGCTGCAGGAGCTTTAGTACCAACTTTTATAGTCCAAGCTCTAACTTCTTGAGGTCCAGCAGTTAAGTAAGATATAAGACCTAATAATGCATAAGAAGATTTTATTAATTTATCAAGACCAGATTGCTCAAGTCCTAATGTTTCTAAGAATTCTTTCTTTTCTTCTTCAGTATCAAGTTCAGCTATTTCTGCTTCTATTTGAGCACAAACAACAACAACTTCAGCATTTTCAGTAGCAGCGAATTCTCTTACTTTAGCAACATATGCATTGTTTTCACCTTCATCAGCTAAGTCATCTTCACTTACATTTGTAGCATATATTACAGGCTTTGATGTAAGTAAGTTTAATGAATCAACGAAAGCTTTTTGATCTTCATTAAAGTCCATAGTTCTAACACATTTACCATCTTCTAAAACTGCCATTATTTCTTTTAAGAATTCAACTTCAGCAGCTACAGATTTATCAGCTTTAGCAGCTTTAGTTGATTTTTGTATTCTTCTATCTAATATTTCTATGTCAGAGAATATTAATTCTAAGTTTATAGTTTCTATATCTCTTAAAGGATCAACAGAACCATCAACATGAACTACATTTCCATCTTCGAAACATCTAACAACGTGAACTATAGCATCAACTTCTCTTATATGAGATAAGAATTTATTTCCTAAACCTTCACCTTTAGAAGCTCCTCTAACAAGTCCAGCTATATCGCAGAATTCTATAGCTGTAGGAACTATTTTTTTTGAGTCATATAATTCTCTTAACTTTTCTAATCTCTCATCTGGAACAGAAACAACACCAACGTTTGGCTCTATTGTACAGAAAGGATAGTTTGCAGATTCTGCACCTGCTTGCGTTATTGCATTAAATAGTGTACTTTTACCTACATTTGGTAAACCAACTATACCTAATTTCATATATATCGTCCTCTCTTTTGTCAATTTTATTTATAAATTTAAACAATTTATTAAGTATTAAAATAGACTTAATAAGCTAAATTATCAAGTTTTATTTAATTATTTTGTAGACATACATTTTAATTATACAACATATATATAATAGATGTAAACTATACAATTAAGTTAATACAAATAACAGAGACTTATTTAAAAAAGTTAATTTTTATAGTGAGGTTGATTTTATGTTACTTTCAATAATTTTATTTTCATCTTTAGCATTTAGCTTTATATTAAAAGGAAGTTATGAAAACATATTTATAGTTTTAGCTACAATGTCATTTTATAAGCAAGTAATAGTAAATAAAAATTATAAAAGTTTAATTTATGGAGTTTTGATTTCATTTATTGGAGTAAACTTGGTTATATCTTTTATATTTAAAGATTACATAGTAATAAAAGAGGTACAACCAGTGAAAGAAAAAGAAGAAACTTTAGTTTTGTTAGTATCAGAAGGTGAAAATAAAAACTATAATATAAAGGAACGTTCAACTCAAATTTACTATGAGGAAGGTTATAAAGGCATGATTACTGGAATAAGTAATTTATACAATTATAAAAGTTACTATAGTAAATTAGGATTTAGTGAATTTAAGCATAAAGCAGAAGAGATAGCAGAAAAGCTAAGACATAGCTTAGGTAACGGTTATAGAGTGGTTAATTCATATATGTACTCGAAACCTTATTTTGAATACTCAGTAGAATCAATTATAGAACAAGGATATAAAAAAATAATAATATGTCCTTTATTTATGACAGAAGGAACTGATTATGAAGTTTTTATGAATAGATATGAACAATTAAATCTTACATCTATGAATATAGCAGATGTTGAAGTTTTAGAACCGTTTTATAATGCAAATAATTTAGCTCAACTATATAAAGATGAAATTTTAAAAAATATAAGAAAATCAGAAGAAGATAGTGGAGTATTACTTATTGGCTTACATAATAAAAATAATTTAGAGCAAGATATTTTATTTAGAGAAAAGATAAAGAAATATATAGAAGATTCAGAAAATGATATAGATATTCAAATAAAATTACCTCTTCTAGAAAACAATAAAAAAGATATAATTAAATCAGGAGAAGAATTGTTAGAATATGGAATAAAAACTCTATATGTTGTTGCTCCAACATCTACGATAGATACCATGTATACTAGACATCTAGTAAATAGCATACTAGAAGAATTAGATATGGGAGATACTAAATTTTACTATATAGATCCACCAGATAAAATAAATACTTTAGTTGATACCCTTTATACCAAGATAATACTTATGCAAATTTAGTTTAAATTTATATTAATCACTAAATTTATTATTTTAGAATATAAAATAGATTTAATTATAATACTTAGAAGTTTTTAAATAAATATTATTAAAATTTACATATATATATAAATTTAGAGAAAGAAGAGTTAAATAAGTATCATAATATATTTTATAACCCGGGAAATATGTCATTGTTTGTTGTAGAAATTTTATAATTTTACAAAATATTAGATAGTTTATGAAAAGATAGTGATAATATTGTTATAAGATTAAATAATAGAATAGAAAAATATAAAAAAGTATAATATGTCAATAATAAGTATATTATATAATATTATATATACAGTTTAAAAAGATAAAATAAACAATATTTAAATATATATATAAATATAAAATAAAAAATAGTAAGAAAGATTAGTTTCATAAAATAGAAAAAAATAAATTATGCGATTTTTATAGAAAGTACACTAAATAGCAAAATAAAAGTAGAATTATTACAATTCTACTTTTATTTTGTTATAATATTATAATAAAAATTATATATATGGAGGGAGTACATATGATAGATATTCATTGTCATGTTGTTCCAAATATTGATGATGGGGCAAAAGATTTAGAAGATGCTTTAGAAATGGCTAGAATTGCATATAATGAAGGTATAAGAAAGATAGTTAATACATCTCATTATCATCCTAGCTTTGAATATAAAAAAGGAAATGAACTTCTTGAAGATATAAAAGAGTTTAATAACATACTTAAATCAAATAATATAAATATAGAAATATATATAGGAAATGAACTTTATTATAGTGAAGATATGATAGATATTATAGAACAAAAAGAGTTTTATACATTGAATAATAGTAAATACTTATTAATAGAATTTCCACCGATTAGATTTCCTAAAAACTTAGTAGATATAATATATGAAATCAAGATAAGAGGCTATATACCAATATTAGCTCATGTTGAACGATACAAGGAAGTACAGGAAAATGTAAACTTAATTTATGATTGCATAAATGAAGGAGCTTTAATTCAAGTTAATTCATCAAGTATAATTGGTAAAAATGGAAAAGAGGCCAAAAGAGTAAGTCAAATATTACTAGATAATAATATGGTACATTTTATAGCTACAGATGCTCATAGTAGTCAAAGGAGAAGACCTATGATTAAAGAGACCTATGATTATGTATGTAGCAAATATGGAGATAAAACTGCTGAGATCTTATTTATTGAAAACCCAAGTAAAGTAATATTAAATGAAGATATAAATATAAAGTCTCCTATAAAATATAATAAGCCTAAGGGTTTTTTACAAAAATTATTTAAAAAGTAGGAGGTATAGGAATGGATAAGGTTGCATTTAGTATATTTGGAATAGATGTTATGTGGTATGGAATACTTATGGCATTAGGTATGATATTAGGAACAATAATAGCATTAAAAGAAGCTAAAAGAGTTGGAATAAGTGAAGATAGTGTCCTTGATTTAGCTATAATAGCTATACCTATGGGACTTCTTGGTGCTAGATTATATTATGTATTATTTAATTGGGATTTTTATTCTAACAACCCCTCACAAATACTTAATTTTAGAGGAGGAGGTATGGCAATACATGGTGCATTAATTGCAGGTTTACTTACAGGATATATTTTTACTAAAGTTAAGAAAATTAATTTCTTAAAAATGGCAGATGCTGTTATGATAGGTATGCCTCTTGCACAATCTATTGGAAGATGGGGAAACTTTATTAACCAAGAAGCTCATGGTGGGCCAACTAATTTACCATGGGGTATTATGGTAAATGGGGAAAAAGTACATCCAACGTTTTTATATGAATCTATATGGGATGCATTAATATTTATATTTTTATGGATATTTAGAAAGAAAAAGAAATATGATGGACAAATTATAGTATACTATATAGGTCTTTATTCTATAGGTAGATTTTTCATAGAAGGACTTAGAACTGATAGTCTAATGATAGGATCATTAAAAATGGCACAAGTTATAAGTTTGATTGGTGTTATTGGTGCTATAATTGTACATATATATTTATCAAAACAAGAAAATAATAGAACAAAAGAAGAAAAATAAGGAGAGAACTAAAATGGAATTTCATCACGTGTCCGTACTCTTAGATGAGTGCATTGAAAACTTAAATATAAAGCCTGACGGAGTATATGTAGACTGCACTATGGGAGGAGCAGGACACTCTAAAGAGATAGTTAAGAGGCTATCAGATAAAGGACTTTTTATAGGCTTTGATCAAGATAAAAATGCAATAGCTACTGCGAAGGAAAGATTGAGTGAATATAGTGATAGAGTTAGATTTATTCATAGCAACTTTGAAAATATAAAGGAAGAATTAGCCAAAATAGGAGTTTATAAAATAGATGGTGTACTTGCTGATTTAGGAGTATCATCTCATCAATTAGATGAAGCAGATAGAGGATTTTCATATATGCAAGATGCTCCTCTTGATATGAGAATGGATGTAAGATGTGATTTTTCTGCATATGATGTTGTTAATACATATAGTGAAGAAGAGTTATTTAAAATAATAAAAGATTATGGTGAAGATAATTGGGCTAAACGTATAGCTAAATTTATAGTAGAAGAAAGGCAAGAAAAAACAATAGAAACTACAGGTGAACTTGTAGAGATTATAAAAAAGGCAATACCTAAAAAAGCAAGAATAGATGGTCCTCATCCTGCAAAAAGAACTTTCCAAGCTATAAGAATAGAAGTTAATAATGAGCTTGGAGTAATAACTAAGATGATAGATGATGCTGTTTCTATAATGAATGAAGGCGGAAGAGTTTGTATAATAACGTTCCATTCATTAGAAGATAGAATAGTAAAAAATGAATTTAGAGACTTAGCATTAGATTGTGTATGTCCATCACATTTACCGATATGTCAATGTGATAAAGAATCACTTGTAAAAGTTATAACTAGAAAGCCAATACTTCCAAGTAAAGAAGAAATAGAGTTAAATCCAAGATCAAGAAGTGCTAAATTAAGAGTAGCAGAAAGAGTATAATTAAAATATTTAAAATAATAAAGAAGGTTATGTAAAAGAATTTAATTTTTTACATAACCTTTTTTATTGATTAAAAAGTTATTTCACAAAATCTTTTCAGATAATCTATAAATAAGTAAATATGTTAGTTAGTTTAGTAATAAAACCTAATTTTATATTTTGAATTATTGATATTTATAAGGATAAAATGAATATCTTAGGTAATAAAAAATTGTAACATCAATAAGCATATATTGTTATAGAAATGAATTAATTTATTTATACATTGTTTGAAAAAATCGAAATTTACACTATAAGCAAAAATATATAATAAATTGTAATATAGTTTTGAAAATTTTTAGATTTTAATGAAGTATTATGTTTTAATTTTTCTAAAACTTCTAAAAGGGAGATTTAATATTTATCACAAATATATAACTAATTAGAATATATAGAGGTGGGTAAATGAATAAAAATAATAGAGTTAGAAATATAAATGAATATAAAAAAGAAAAGAAGAATAAATATAAAAAGAAGCAGGTTAAAAAAATAAAAAAATCAATAATTAGATTTGCATTATTTTTATTTTGTTTTTTAATAATTATTGTTAATATATGTGGCCACTCAATTATAGGTAATCTTAAATATGATATATATTATTTAAGAAAAGAACTTAGAGAAGAAGAAATAAGACTAAATGAGCTAAAAGCTAATATAGATACAAATACTTCTATAAGAGAAATTGAAGTAAGAGTAAAAGAAAAACTTAATATGGATTATCCTAAGCAACATCAAATTAGATATATTGAAATAGAAAGTTAAAAAGGGGGAATATTATTGAAACAAGTAAAACGAATGAGTAAAAAAAGAGTAGTACTCGTTCTTATATTAGCATGTATTTTATTTTTAGCACTTACGTTTAGAACTGGGTATCTTCAGATTATAAAAGGAGATTGGTTAAGTACTAAAGCTATTGATCAACAAACAAGAGAAATACCAATAGAGCCTAAAAGAGGAACTATATACGATAGAAATATGAAAGAACTAGCTGTAAGTGTTACAAAATATACAGTATGGTGTAAGCCAGTAGAAGTAAAGGACAAAGAATCTACGGCAAAACAAGTAGCTGAAATATTGGATAAAGAATATGATGACGTGTATGAATCAATATCAAAAAAGAATATGGCATTAGTAAAAATAGAAAGATGGATAGATGATGAGAAGGCAAGTAAAATAAGAGAAGCTAAAATATCAGGTATATGGGTAGCTGAAGATAACCAAAGATACTATCCATATGGAAACTTTGCATCTTATGTTTTGGGTCATACATCAGCAGATTCTGAAGGTATAGCTGGAATTGAAATGCAATATAATAAGCATTTAAAAGGAACATCAGGAAAGCTTATTATAAGTACTGATGCATCAGGTAGAGAGATTCCACAAGGTTTAGAAAAGTACTATGAACCAGTACAAGGAAATGGTTTAATATTAACAATTGATGAAGTTATACAGCACTATACTGAAAAAGCTGTTCAGAAAGCATATGAATTAAATAATGCTAAAAGAGTAACTGTAGTATCTATAGATCCTAAAACTGGTGATATATTATCAATGGCATCAAAGCCTGATTATGATCCAAATGATTCAAGAACACCAATTTATCCATACTATCAAGAAGAACTTGATAAATATGATGATAAAAACAAAATAAAAGGGTACTATCAAATGTGGAGAAATCCAATTGTAAGTGATACATATGAACCAGGTTCTACATTTAAATTAATAACATCATCAGCTGGAATAGAGGAAAATGTAGTAAAAGAAAATGATAAATTCACTTGTAATGGAAGTTTAACAATAGGTGGAAGAAGGATAAAATGTTGGAGACACTATAGACCACATGGTGAACAAACATTTGCACAAGGTGTACAAAATTCTTGCAACCCTGTATTTATGACTGTTGCAGAACGATTAGGCGTATCTAAGATGTATGATTACATAGAAGCTTTTGGTTTTATGGAAAAAACAGGAATAGATTTACCTGGAGAAGCTAAAGGAATACTTTATAATGAAAAAAATGTTGGACCAGTTGAACTTGCAACAATATCTTTTGGTCAATCTATATCAGTAACACCAATGCAGCTTATAAGGGCAATTTCTACAATTGCAAACGATGGAAAAATGATGCAACCAAGGGTTGTGAAAGGATACACTGATAATAAAGGTAATGTAATAGAAGAAATTAAACCTAAAATGGTAAGGCAGGTAGTTTCAGAAGATACAGCTGATAGAATTATGAAAGTAGCAGAAACAGTTGTTAGTGAAGGTGGAGGTCATACAGCATATATACCAGGATATAGAATAGGTGGAAAAACTGGTACAGCTCAAAAAGTTGTAGATGGTAAGTATGCTCAAGGAAAATATATATGTTCATTTATGGGAATAGCACCTTGTGATGATCCTCAGATAGTAGTTCTTGCAATAGTAGATGAGCCAACAGGAGTTAGTGCATTTGGTAGTACAACAGCAGGTCCTATAATTAAAGAAATAATGAATGATGTATTACCATATTTAGGTGTAGAACCTATATATACTGAAGAAGAAAAGAAAGAATTACAAAAAAATCAAGTAGTAGTACCAGATGTTAGAAATTTAGCTATAGAAGATGCTGTTAAAATATTAGAAGAAAGTAAATTAAAAGCTAATTTAGATCCAGATATAGAAATTCCAGAAGGTTCAAAAGTATCAGATATGTTCCCAAAACCAGGAGTTAAAGTAGATGAAAACTCAAGTATAATGTTATATTTTAATAATTAAATGTAATATATAATTAGAAATACCTTCAAAAATATATAAATATAGTATATAATTATTAAGTTGATATTTACAAATGGGGGCAATGTATAGATATTTATACATTGCCTTTTATTAAGATAAATATATTTAGAAATTAAAAGATAAGGAGGATTGAGTATGAACAATTTAACAATATTAGAACTAGTAACTGCTACAAATGGAAAGTTAGTAATTGGGAATGAAAATAACACTATAAATGATATAGTTATAGATAGTAGAAAAGCAAATAAAGATAATGTATTTGTTGCCGTAATAGGAGAAAATTTAGATGGTCATCAATTTATGCAATCAGCGTATGAAAATGGATGTAAAACATTCATAAAAAATGCAAGTAGTGGCATAAAATTAAATAGTTCGGACATAAATTTAATAGAAGTAAAAGATACTCAAATAGCATTAGGTGATATTGCTAAATATTATAAAGAAAAATTTGATATACCTTATATAGGAGTAACAGGTAGTGTAGGAAAAACAACGACAAGAGATATGATATATGCTGCAGTTTCTTCAAGATTTAATACATTAAAGAATCAAGGAAACTTAAATAATCACTTTGGAGTTCCTTTAACTTTATTTAATTTAGATGATTCTTATGAATGTGCAGTCATAGAAATGGGTATGTCTCACTTTAAAGAAATAGAATATTTAGCTAATATAGTAAATCCTAAAATAGGAGTTATATCTAATATAGGTTTATCTCACATTGAAAACTTAGGATCACAAGAAGGGATACTAAAAGCAAAAATGGAAATAACAACTAATTTTAATGAATCAGATATTTTAGTTGTTAATGGAGATGATAAATTTTTAGGAACTTTAAAGAACAAAAATCTTAACTATAAATTAAAAACATTTGGATTTAACAAAGATAATGATATATACTGCAAAAGCTATACAATGAATGAAGAAAATTTAACTTTTGTATGTTATATAGATGGAAAAGAAGAAGAAATATTTATACCTACAGTAGGAGAACATAATATATACAATGCAATGGCAGCGATATTAGTAGGTAGAGAATTAAATATATCTTTAGAAGATATAAAATGTGGATTAAAAAACTTTAAGGCAACTAAAATGAGATTAGATATAATAAAAAATAATAAAATGACAATAATTAATGATGCATATAATGCAAGTCCAGATTCTATGGAAGCTGCACTGAAAATACTTGGCAGATATGAAAATAGAAAAGTAGCTATACTTGGAGATATGTTTGAAATGGGAGAACATGCTGAATATGGTCATCGTTTAGTAGGAAAGTATGCTATGGATAACACAGATTTATTAATAGCTATAGGTAAAGATGCAAAATTTATGTGTCAGGAAGCTATATCATTAGGATTTAATAAAAATAATATACATCATTTTAATACAAAAGAAGAAGCTATAGAAAAAATAGATGAACTTATACAAGAAGAAGATGTAGTTTTAGTTAAAGCATCTAGAGGTATGGAATTAGAAAAAATAGTAGAATATCTTAATAAATAATCACAAAAGAGATAGCCAACAATGGAGAGGAGATATATATTATGTTAGGAATAACAGAACTTACTTACACAGCATTGATTTCGTTTCTAATAGTAGTTATACTAGGTCCTATATTTATACCTATGTTAACTAAATTTAAATTTGGTCAAACGGTAAGAAACGATGGACCAAAAACACATTTAGCTAAAAATGGAACACCTACAATGGGTGGAATACTAATGATAGTAGCTATACTTATAACAGGACTTACGAGAAGTAAAGTAGGACCAGATATGGTTATAGGTCTTATATGTATATTTGGATTTGGGTTAATAGGTTTTATAGATGATTTTATAATAATAAAAAAGAGAAGATCATTAGGACTTAAGCCTTGGCAAAAAATAGTAATGCAGTTTGGTTTAGCTTTATATGTAGCTAATTATCAATATACTGCATCAGCAAGCGCCCCTCAACTTATGATACCATTTACAGATATTGCAATAAACATAGGTCCATTATATGTTCCTATAATGGTATTTGTAATAGTTGGAACAGTTAATGCAGTTAATTTAACAGATGGTTTAGATGGATTAGCATCAGGAATAACATTAATAGTATCTACATTCTTTATGCTACTAGCATCTTATTCAGGGGTTGCAAATACAGAAGTTGCTGTATTGGCAGCAGCTACTATTGGAGCTTGTTTAGGATTTTTAGGATTTAATGCATATCCTGCAAGGATATTTATGGGAGATACTGGTTCGATGGCTTTAGGAGGAGCAGTTGTTGCTTTTGCTATATTAACAAATAGTGTACTTTTAATACCATTAGTTGGAGGTATATACTTTGCAGAAGCTATATCTGTTATACTTCAAGTAGCATCATTTAAATTAACAGGAAAAAGAATATTTAAAATGGCTCCTATACATCACCATTTTGAACAATGTGGATGGCCTGAAACTAAGGTAGTATTTACATTCTGGATAGTAACTGTAGTACTTGCTTGGATAGGTATTATAGCAATATTCTAATTCTGGGGGTGTAAACTATGAATCTAAAAAATAAAAATATTTTATTAGTAGGTTTAGCTAAAACTGGTATATCTACAATTAAACACTTGAATAAATTAGGTGCAAAAGTAGTTGTAAATGATATAAAAGATAAAGATAAATTAAAAGGTATACTAGATGAACTTTCTGATTTAAATAATGTAGAATATATATTAGGATATCATCCTGAAAATGTTGATGATATAGATATGGCAGTTGTATCTCCAGGAGTACCATTAGATTTACCTTTTATATTAAAATTAAAATCTAAAAATATAGAGATAATAGGTGAAGTAGAATTAGCTTATAGACTTTCTCAAAACCCTATGTTTATAGGTATAACAGGAACTAATGGAAAAACAACTACAACATCATTAGTTGGAGAAATATTTAAAAAGGCTAATATAGATACCTACATAGTTGGAAATATAGGAAATCCTGTAATAGATACAGTAGATACTGCTAATAAAAACTCTGTATTAGTTACAGAATTAAGCAGTTTTCAACTTGAAAGCATAGATACTTTTAAGCCTCATGTAAGTGCAATATTAAACTTTACAGAAGATCATTTAAATAGACATCATACTATGGAAGCTTATATGGAAGCTAAGGCTAGAATATTTAAAAATCAAGATGAAAAAGATTTTTGTATATTAAATTATGATAATGAAGATGTAAAATCTTTATCAGATAATGTGGAAGCTAAAAAAATATTCTTTTCTAGGAAAAAAAGTTTAGATTGTGGAATATATTTAGATGAAGACAACAATATAATAATAAATATAGATAAAAAAATTAAACTTTTAAATAAAGATGAACTTAGTCTTCCTGGAAACCATAATTTAGAGAATTGCATGGCAGCTGCAGCAATAGCGTATGTATCTAATATAGATATAGATGTTATAAGAGAAGTATTAAAAACTTTTGCTGGAGTAGAACATAGACAAGAGTTTGTAAGAAA
>CAJFPU010000010.1 GCA_904418825.1 uncultured Romboutsia sp.
TTTCTTTCTCTTTCCATTCCTATATCAAAGTTACAATGTACATCTTCAGTATGTATTATACTTTCATTATCTATAGCTTCTTCCATATCTATTACTGGTTTTAATACATTGTACTTAACTTTTATCATTTTCATAGCTTTTATAGCAGTTTTTTCATCTTTAGCAGCTATTATTGCTACTTCATCTCCTACATATCTTACTGTTTTATCAAGTATTAATCTATCATAAGGAGATGGCTCAGGATAAGATTGTCCTGCTAATGTAAATCTATTATTTGGTACATCTTTATATGTAAGTACACACTCTACTCCTGGAACCATTAATGCTCTTTTTATATCTATATCTTCTATAATTGCATAAGGATGAGGACTTCTTAATATCTTTACAACTAATGCTTCTTTAGCTGCTAAGTCATCTGTGTATACTGGCTTACCAGTAGCTATTGACATTCCATCTATTTTTGCTATGCCTTTACCTACTATATTCATATTATTTTACCCCCATGTATGTTTTTATTGCTCTTAGTTGTCCCATATATCCTGTACATCTACATAGATTTCCAGTTAAATAATGTTTTATTTCTTCTTCAGTTGGATTTTTTAATTCTTTTTTCATTGCAAGTACAGTCATTATAAATCCAGGTGAACAGAATCCACATTGTTCTGCACCTTCTTTTACAAGTATTTGTGCAAATTCACTAGCTTCTTTTTGTAAACCTTCTATTGTAGTTATATTTTTTTTATTAGCTCTTATAGATAGTGTTGAACAAGATAATGTTGGTTTTTCGTCTATCCATATACTACATAATCCACAACATCCTGTATCACAGCCTCTTTTTACACTTAAGTTTCCTACTCTTCTTAGTGTATCTACTAAATATTCATCAGGTGACACATCTATATCTACTTTTTTTCCATTTACATTCATTGTGATTAACATGATGATACCTCCATTAAAGCATTTTTAACTAATGATTTACAAATAGCTTTTCTATATTCTTTACTAGCTCTCATATTTGAACCAAATACTAATTCTTCACAAGCTATTTCACTTGCTTTTAATATATTTTCTTCATTTAATGTATTATTTGATATAAACTCACTTGCTTTTTTTGCTATAGTTGCTCTTTGAGGTCTAGCACCTACACATATTTTAAAGTTGTTATCAAGTTTTGATACTGATATATTTAGTATTGGATAATCACTTCTTGAATTTCTCATACATTTATATATAGAATTCATATTATTTTTCTTTATATGTAATTTAATTAACAAGTCTTTTTCATATTCTTTGTTTAAAAATTCTTCTAAAGACATTTTTCCACCTTTATATAATTCTACTTCTGTATCTAATGATAATAGTGCTACTATTAAATCAGAAAAACCATATCTAGAAAATACACTACCTCCAACTGTAGCTACATTTCTAAATTGAACCCCTATTATGTCTTTAACTGAATTTGGTATAACTTTATCAAAATAATTATTTAATATAGGACTAACTTCTAAATCTCTTAACGTAGTCATTGCACCTATTTCTATATAATCTTCAGTTTCTTCTATAAGATTTAAATTTAAATTAGATAAATCTATACCAGTTCCTATTCTTTTTTCACCCATTCTAAGAAAAGCGCTTCCCCCTATAACTATATTATTTTTTCTTTTCATAAGAATTTCATAAGCTTCTTCAAGTGAACTCGGTTGAACTAATTCCATTAGTGTAAACATAATACGTCCTCCCATAAAATATATTTTGTCATAATTTTTTAGTCTTGTTAATTATATCATAAATATTATCTTTTTCGGTAATATTTTATTGTTTTTTATTAAAATAGTTCGTTTTATATAGTATATTATTTTTTATTTCCTATAAATCAAACTATATTTGCAAATTTATCTATAAGTATTGAAGTAATATAATTTTTCTAAGCGTAAAAAAGTTGTATAAGAAGATACTTATACAACTTTGTAATTTACTATCATTTATTTATATTAAACTGCCATATTTGAAGATGCTTCTTCAATAACTATATTTGAAGATTCTTCTTTAGGTAAAGCTATATTAAGTATTACTGCTAATATTGCAGGAAGTACTGTTTTAGATTCACCAAATATTAATTGAATAGATTCTGGGAAAGAATCGAAAAATCCAGGAACATAAGATACTCCTAATCCAAGCCCTAATGATACTGCTATTATCATAGCATTTCTTTCTGTTATTTTATCAGTAGTTATTAATTTTATACCACTTACAACTATCATAGAAAACATAACAATAGCTGCTCCTCCTAATACACTAGAAGGCATTAAAGATATAAGTGCCCCTACCTTTGGGAATATTCCTGCTAATATTAAAATAGCTGCTCCTGTTGCAACAACAAATCTATTAACTATTTTTGTCATAGATACTATTCCTACATTTTGACCAAATGATGTATTAGGTAATACATTAAATACAGCTGCTATAAGACTTCCTAAACCATCTGCAAGTACTCCACCTACTATTTCTTTTTCACTAGCTTCACGATTAAGACCAGAACTTGCTATTGCAGTTATATCTCCTATTGTTTCTACAGTTGATACCATATATACAAATATCATAGCTATTATAGCATCCATATGAAATGAAAATCCTATTTTAAATGGTTGTGGTATAGATAAAAGCTTAGCTTGTGCTAAAGAAGAAAAATCTATTTTTCCCATAGGTATAGCAACTATGTATCCTACTACTAATCCAATAAGTACTGCTGACATACTAAGCATACCTTTAGTATATTGTTGAAAAAATATTACTGTAACAAGTACTATTGTTCCTAATAATAAATTTGATGGTGAAGCAAAATCTATAGCTCCTGCACCACCTGCAAAGTAATTAACCCCTGTTGGTAAAAGTGAAATTCCCATAGTTAATACTACTATTCCTGTAACTACTGGTGGGAAATACTTTCTTATACGTTTAAGTACAATTCCTCCTAATAACATTTCAAAAACTGCACCTACTAAACAAGCCCCTAATATTCCTTGCATGCCATATTTAGTTCCTATAGCTGTTGCTACTGGTACAAAACCAAAACTTGTTCCCATTACTATTGGAAGTTTTGCTCCTATAGGTCCAAGTGGATAACATTGTATTAATGTTACTATACCTGATACAAACATTGCACATTGAATAAGTGATGCTTTAGTTTGTGCATCTAAGTTTAATATATTTGAAATTATTATAAGCGGTGTAACATTTCCTACAAACATAGCTAATATATGTTGTAATCCTAGTGGTATTGCTTCTGTTAATTTAGGTCTCCCATCTAATTTATAAATTACTTTCTCCTTCATAAAATTCTCCTCGTTTGAAATAATATTGTTTACAATGGCAGCTTTAGTTCGCCTTTACATTTATTATTATAACTAGACAGTTATATTTTTACAATATATTTTCGAACATTTTTTTATTTTTTAATATTTTTATACGGATATTTACTGTATCTTTAATATTAAATATATTTTTATTTATTCTTATCAAGTTGTATAAAATAAAAATCTCCCTCAAATATTTAAAGGAGATTTAAATTTATATAAACTTAATAAGCTTTAATTTTGATATGTAATATGTAGATTGTCTAAATACTCAAATCTTTTGATTTCTTTAGCATCTAAATTTTCTTTATTCATATCTACAGCACTTATTCCATTATTTTTATATGTTGTATAATAATATATTCCTTTTTGTTGACACATACATGAAGTATATAAAGTTATATCATCTTTACCATTATCTAAAACTGATCCTTTTGGCATTGCTACATTATTTAGTATATGGAAAAATTGACTTATTCCACTCATTAAATCTTCAGTTTCTGGAAGTTTTGATTTTAAATATGCTATTCTTACAAATCTATCTGCTCCTGTAAATCCTCCTGGTAATCCTTTTGTTCCAACACCTACACCTAATGGTTTTAATTCTTTATCTGTCCATTTTATATTTTGAGGTTGAGTCGGAGTAATGTGCATATATTCATTTAAATTAGTTAAATGCCAATCAAAAGTTGGAGAGTTAGTTAAAACTCCTATTGGATTTTTATAAACTTTTAAATTTTCTTTTGTCTTTTCTATAACTATAGATTTTCCATATTTATCTGCAACTATCCAATGAAGAGTTGGAAGTGGTGTATTTTCGTTAATTGGAACTGCAACTAGTTCTACATTTTCAAGTTCTTTTGAAACTTCATCTACAGTTTCAAAGTTTGATAATATCCATATAATTAAATCATAGGGTGCTAAATTATTTTTTCCTGGGACTGATTTTTCTTCTAAGTAACTGTATCCTGGAAAATTAAGTCCTGCACAGCCTAAGCCTTTTTCATTAAATCCATCTGCAAATGCTGGGTAATTATCTATAATTGCTGCCATGCCTAATATTGCATATTTAGTTTTTTTCATAGTTTGTGTAACTCTATCTTTATATTCGTAGTTTCTAGGTAATAATGTTACTGCTTGGTTAAATGAGTATGATAAGTCCATATTTCTTCCGAACAAGTTATATCCATCTTTTGTTTTTAATGTTAATGCTGTACACATATTCTTCCTCCTGATAAAAATATTTAATTTACTTTTCCCTAAATTAAATATTTTTATACTAAACATGAACATTAACTTAATTATTTTAATAATAGTTTCATTTAATATTATCTAATAAAAAAATATAGACCATGGAAATTTTCCATAGTCTATATTTTTATTCATCTTACTTAAATTTTAAGTGAATTTATTTTTTTATATATGCTTTTACACTGTATTTTGAATCCTTTGGTATGTTAAATATAGCTTGTGCATTAATAGTTTCTTCTCCATCATAGCTATCTTTAACTATAGTGTATGAAGTCATGTTATCATTTTCATCGAATAATCCAATTACTAATGTTCCTTCTTGATTTAATAATGAGTTATTTTTAACTTGAACATCAACTTGTATTGTAGTTCCTGATGATATTTTTCTTATTTTTTTATTAGTTTTAGTGTCTATAACTTTAACTACTGATACAGTGAATAAATCATCTGACCATTGTTTATCATAATATACATTAAAAGTCTTTGATACTGTACGTCCTAATTTATCTTTTATATTAACAGTTATAGTATTTTCACCTTCTATAAATGTTAAATCTGTTTTTATTTCTTCATTTGCTTTATAAGATTTTGATAAAACATTTTTATTATTTAAATCTATAGAAACTTGAGCTTCTTTATCTACTGTTGCTATAAATTCTAAATTTTCATTAGTTACTTTATTAGGTATTTCACTCTTAAGAGTTAATACTGGAGCTACAATTTCTGGTATCCATTCAGAATCATATCCATAAGAAAATACATTAGCTATAGTATATTCTCTTGCTTGTTCGTCAGTTAATACTCTTCTTGTGTCACTAACTTTAGCTCCTGGTCCATAACTTCCATACTCAAAGAAATCTGCATCTTCTGCTTTAAATCCTGACATATCATCCCAACCTTTAGTACTTATATGCTCTCCCATATAACAATTTATATAAGCAACACGAGCATTTGCTTCCTTATAGTTGTTTGGATGCCATGGTCTACCAAGTGATACAGAGTTAGGAGCTATTCCTTCTTCTCCAAGTAATCTTGAATTTATTATTAAGTATCCGTATTTAAAGTTTTCCCAAGTACTTGCCGCTGTTATATATCCATTATTGCTTTTTGATCCTCTGTTTAAAGATACTATATCACAATCATCAAATACAGCTTGTGCTCTACCAAATATAAAGTCTACATCACCTTGTATTTCGCACTTGTAATAGTATTGTCTTGTTTTCTTTAATTGTGAAACAGGAGGAAGTGGATTATTTTCATCTATTGTAACTCCAGGTGCTTCAGTTAATAATGTATCTTGATTACCTATAAGCTTACAGTTTACAAATACACTCTTATCAGCTTGATTACTTACTGCAACAGCTTGTTCTCCACTACCATTAAAAGTTCCTTCTACAAACTCATTTGCCATAGTTATGTTTTCAGCAGAGAAATTTGTAGCATTATAAGTTATTGTTACACTTGCACTTCCACCTGTTCCATAAGTTTTACCTGTTTCAGGGTTTATAGAAGCATTTGCAACATCATAAGTTAATATAGTTTTATCTCTATCTTCACCTATTAAACTTATATTTTGTTTATCTATTTTTAACTTTTCTTTATAAGTTCCATTTTTTATAAATATAGTAACTTTATTAGGACTTTTCTTAGGAACTGCATCTATACAACTTTGTATAGTTTTGAAAGTTTTTACACCGTCAACTTCTGTTCCATTTTCTCCACTAAATTTACTATCTACTATCATGTCATATTTAATTGTTTTATTTGATTTTTTTTCTAATTTATTCACTTTAACTTGGTTAGTTTTAGAAGTTGAAAGTGCATCAACACTAGTAATACTTCCTAGTGCACCACTTGCAACTAAACAACACATAACCACTGCCTTTAGTTTTTTCATTTAATGTCTCCTAATAAGTATTTTAGTTTAATGTAGCTACTTCTGATAACGGTTTTAAGTTTTCTAAATTATCCCATAAAAATGCTTTAACACAATATCCTTGTGAGTCATTTGTTAATTTAAGTCCTACACTTAAATCTCTTGTATCTCCTTTTTTAACTTCAACTGAAGCTATAGAAGAATTTATCATTTGATTTCTTTCATCATAAAGAGCTATTATAAGTGTAGCTTTGTTATTTACATTTCCATCTATAGTAGCTTTTGCAATTACTTCTGAATCATTGTTTGTTTTTGTAAGATTTATCATTGATGGTAATAATGTTGGATCTTCTAATTGTGGTATTTCTACTGTAAATATATCAGAAGATTCACCTTCTCCAACTTCATTATTTGCAACAACTTTATAGTTGTATGTTACTCCATTTTCTACAGTTGTATCTGTATAGCTAAGTTCATTTGTTGTATGTACATTTATATATTCTTCATCTAAGCTTGAATTTCTTTTTATTGTGTATGATGTAGCGTTATCTACTTTATTCCAGCTTAATTTAACTTTATTTTCTATAAGCTCACCTTTTACATTATCTACTTTTGAAGGCGCTTTTTGTATAACATTTGCCATAGAATCAAATATTATTTCTTCATTTTGTTCTATCTTAACATTATCAAATGTAGCAGTTGCTGCTTGAGTTGATTTAGCACCATTAGATACACCAAATCCTACATATACATCATCACTAGTAATATTTACAGTTCTATTTTTTACGTAAGTTGATTCTTGATCAAAATTAGCATCTTTTGATACTGAAATAGTATATTTATTACCTTTTCTAACTATCTTTACATATATATCGTTTTCAATACCTGTAATCATAGATGCAGCACCTGATTTTGATGAAGTATTATCTCTATATGCATTTCTTATTTCATTCTTTTCTCCATCTAAAACTACGCCTATATAATTTGCATTATCACTTGTATTATCTTCTCTTATTATTATTCCTGCTTTTGCTTTTGGAGAATTTGTATTATTAAAGTCTTTTATACGAGCTGTTATTGTAAAGTTTTGGCTCATTTTCTTATTTGCAAAGTGGAAACTATCTACAGCTCCTATAGATTTTGCTATATCAAGTCCCGATCCTGTTACTTTAAAAACTCCTGTTGATGCATCAAACGTTGTATTTCCTTCTACTTCAACATTTCCTATATCAACTTTGTTAAAACTTCCTGGTAAAGCTTGTACATCTTCTGTTGGAGGTACTTCTTCAGTTTTTGAAGTATAAACTATTCCATTTTCATTTGCTATTTCAACATTGTCAAATATAGCAGTTGCATTATCTTTACTTACTGCAAACCCAACATATACTTCATCACTTTGCATATTTACAGTTTGTCCATTAGATATAGTGCTTTCTGCTGAGAAATTAGCATCTTTTGATACATAAAATTTAAAATGAGATCCATTTTTTTCTATCTTTATATATAAATCTTTATCTGAGCTAGTTAAATTACTTAAGTTAGCTGCTCCACCTTTTAAAGAATTTTCATCTGAATAATCTCTAAAAGCATATCTAAATGTATTACTTGCAGTATCTGAGTATACTCCAAAATAATTCGAATCATTACTATCTTTATTTTCTCTTACTATTATACCCGCTTGTGCTCCTTGAGCATTATCATATGTAAAATTAGCAAGTCTTGCTACTATAGAGAAGTTTCCTGCTATTTTATATGCTATATATTGATAGCTATCTACTTTACCGTGATCTTTTGCTATCATATCTCCCGAACCATTTATTACAAATTGATTTTGAGAGTTAAAGCTTGCTGATCCTGAAGTATTTTCCCCTATATTATAGCTAACAAATCCATTTGGTAAACTTCCTTTAGTTAATGCATTTATTATTGATAAATCTATGCATCCTATAACTAAAAATACAGCTAGCAAAGTACTTATTAATTTCTTTTTAGTCATATATTCTCCTCCATATTAAGTTTTAAATATTACTTAGTTAATTTCATATATACTGCTAATCCTATACATCCTAAAATTATTAATCCACCTATTATTAATCCTATGTTTACTTTTGCAGTATTTTCTGATATTTCAACAATATTTGATATCATTTCATCTTCTGAATCTTTAGATTCATCTTTTATAGTTTCTTCTTGTGTTTTATTATCATCTGTATTTTGAGTATCATTATTATTTTGACTTACTACATTTTCTTGATTTTGAGTAGTATTTAAACTCACACCTGAATTTATAGTATTATTTGATCCATTATTTGGCTTTTGTGTATTATTAGAACTATTTACAGAGTTAGATGGTTTATTTGTATTATTTGAACCATTTCCAGGATTAGATGGTTTATTTGTATTATCTGAATCATTTCCAGGATTAGATGGTTTATTTGTATTATCCGAATCATTTCCAGGATTTTCTGGATTTTGATTATCCTCTGTAGGAGGTAATTCTTCTACCGGTGGTACTATTTCTGTTTGATTTTTAGAAACTATAAAAGTATCTATAGCTACTGCTTTATTATCAGCTATATTTACAACTCCTTCATAATTTCCTTCTTCTAAAACTGTTGAAAAAGTACATACTTCTTCATTAAGTTTAGCTTGATCTAAGTACTTAATTGCTTTTGTATCTTTATCAAGTACCATTATAGATACATTTTCATTTGAGTTATTTTTTGACTCTACATTAAACTCAACTGAATCATCATTTACTACAGTGTTTACTGAAAATGCTTTTGCTTCTAATGCTGCTGCTATCTTTGAACCAAATAATCCAAAGCTACCAACTAGTAATACAGCTGTAGCTGTTAAAAGTTTTTTTTGTTTCATTCTTGTGTTCCTTTCCTTTTTATTATTTATAGCAAATTTTGTTTTAATTTGCATTTATTTGATAGTTTGAATTTTAACATATTAGTTAGAATCATTCAATAGATTTTAAAGATATAATTTTTGGAATTTTTGTTTATTAATCAATATGCACTAGTTATTTATGATATTGCAAATGTATTTATTGATGATATTGTTACTACTAATATATTTAGGATATTTTATATGTTCTTTTTTGTGAATTTTATACAATCTATAATTTTACTAAATAATAAATAATATATTTTTAAAAATTCTTTATTTTCAATTAATTTAAATTTTTTTTAAATTTAGTTGCAATTCAATATAAAGTTTACTACTATCTATTAATATACAAATTAAATATAACTATAATAGAGGCGCAATTAAAAATAGTAGTATTTTGGAGATCGACAAATCGCTGAAGATTTACGAAAGGGTTAATTGCCGAAGCAAGTACATGTCAAAGTACTTAGCTGGGACTTAATTTAATAAATTAAGTACTCTCACTTTTTTAAGTGATGGAGCTATTAAAATTATACCTAATTCTAAAATTCTTTTAGTTTTTTTGCCAAACCTCTATTAAATTTTTAAAAATAGGGGGTATTGTTATGTCTAACTTTATTAATTCTTTAAATAATTTTATATGGGGTCCACCTCTTATATTATTAATGCTTGGGACTGGACTATATTTCACAATTGGTTCAAAGTTTTTCCAAATTAGATATTTTAATTATATTATGAAACAAACCCTTGGAAAAATATTTAAAAAGCAAGAAGAAAATTCAGCTGAAGGTGTACTTAGTCCACTTGAAGCAGTATCTACTGCAATAGGAGGTTCAGTTGGTTTTGGTAATATTGCTGGTGTTGCAACTGCTATAGCAATGGGTGGTCCTGGTGCTACTTTATGGATGTGGATTACAGCATTTTTAGGAATGATATTAAAGCAAGTTGAAGTAACTTTAGCCGTTTATTACAGAAAAAAAGATGAAAACGGAGATCCTTATGGTGGTCCTACTTACTATATGGAAAGAGGTTTAGGTGAAGAAAGAAACTTTAAATACTGGAAAGTACTTGCTAGTATATTTGGATTTGGAATATTTTCTACTTTCTTTATAACAGCAAGTAACTATACTATTTCAGAAGTTGTAGCTTCTACATTTAATATTAATCAAATGGTAGCTAGTTTAATAATAGTTATAGCTACATATTTAATGATTTGGAAAGGTGTAAAATACGTAGGAAAATTATTCACTAAACTTGTTCCACTAATGAGTATCGGTTATTTAATATTTGGTCTAATAATAATAGCTATAAATTATAAAAATATACCTCAAAGCTTTGTTTTAATATTTGAAGGTGCTTTTACTGGAAGTGCTGCTGTTGGTGGATTTGTTGGTGCAACTATTTCCAAGGTAATATCTACAGGTATGGCAAGAAGTGTATACTCTAATGAAGCTGGTTGGGGTACATCTCCAATGGTTCATGCTTCAAGTCAAACAGTTCATCCAATTGAACAAGGTCTATGGGGTTCATTTGAAGTATTTGTCGATACTTTTATTGTATGCAGTATAACGGCTTTAGTTGTAATAGTTACAGGTGAATGGTCTAGTGGCGTTGAAAGTGCTACTTTAACACTTAATGCATTTTCTTCAGGTTTAGGTATATTTGGTACTTACTTCTTAACTATAACTATGTTAATATTTGGTCTTACAACTTCATCTGGATGGTATGTATATTATGAAGTTGTATTAAGACATTTATGCAATAAAAATACAAAATTAAAAAATACAGTTCTTAAAATATTTAAATACTTCTATCCTTTACCAGGTCTTTTAATGACTGCTTATATACTTTATGTTGGAGATATAAGTATATGGACATTTGTTGATATAACAAGTGGTATACCTACTTTTATAAATGTATTAGTTTTACTAGTTTTATCTAAACAATATTTCGTATTATTAAAAGATTATAAAGCAAGATATTTAGGCGTTGGTAAAATAGATGAAAATATAAATTTATTTTATGAAGATATAAAAGGAGAAGAAAATGAGAAGTATCTATTATAATGGAAAAGTGTTTACAGGTGAAAAAAATCTACAACAAGCATTTGTAGTTGAAGATAATAAATTTATATATGTAGGAAATAATGAAGAAGCTCTTAAATATAAAAGTGAGTGCTCCACTTTAATCGATTTAAAAGAAAAATTTGTATGTGCTGGATTTAATGATTCTCATATGCACGTTTTAGGTTATGGATATTCTTTAAAAATGATAGACTTAGCTAAGAAAACTTCTTCTTTAAAAGAGATAAAAAATGAAATAAGTAAATATATAAATTCTAATAAGTTAAAAGAAAATGAATGGATATGTGCTAGAGGTTGGAACCATGATTACTTTAATGATGTTAATAGATTTCCAACTAAAGATGATTTAGATGAAATATCTACAGATTATCCAATATGTATAATAAGAGCATGTGGTCATGTTTGTGTTGTAAATTCAAAAGCACTACAATTGGCAAATATAAATAAAGATACATTACAAGTTGAAGGTGGGCAATTTGATATAGATGAAAATAATGAGCCTAATGGTATATTTAGAGAAAATGCTCTTAATTTAATTTATAATAAAATACCAAAGCCTGATAAAGAAGATATAAAAAATATGATATTAATGGCTTGTAAAAGCTTAAACTCTTACGGAATTACTTCTGCTCAAACTGATGACTTTATAGTATTTCCAGGAGTTGATTACGAAACAGTAATAAGTGCATACAAAGAACTTTCAAATGAAGGAAAGCTTACTGTTAAAATATATGAACAAGCACAACTTGCACAAAAGAAAGATTTAGAAAAATTCTTAGACAAAGGATACACTACAGGTGTTGGTGATGATTATTTTAAAATAGGACCACTTAAATTATTAGGTGATGGATCATTAGGAGCTAGAACTGCTTATTTAAACTCACCTTATTCTGATGATGATACTACTTTTGGAATATGTACTTATACTCAAGAACAATTTGATGAAATGGTAGAACTTGCTCATAAAAATAACATGCAAGTAGCTATACATGCTATAGGTGATAAAGCTATGGATATGGTTGTTAATTCCATTGAGAAAGCTTTAGATAAATACCCAAGAAATAATCATAGACATGGTGTTGTTCATTGCCAATTAACTACTAAGGATTTATTAAATAAATTTAGAGATTTAAATCTTCATGCTTATGTTCAATCCATATTTTTAGATTATGATATTAATATAGTTGAGGATAGAATTGGAAGTGATCGTGCTAAAACTAGTTATAACTTTAATACTTTATTTAAAGAAACTTCTATGAGTAATGGCTCTGACTGCCCTGTTGAGTTACCTAATGTTTTAGCTGGAATTTATTGTGCAGTTACTAGAAAAACTTTAGATGGTAAGGGTCCATTTTTACCTAATCAAGCTCTTAGTGTTTATGATGCTATACTTTCTTTTACAAGACTTGGTGCTTATGCCTCTTTTGAAGAAGATATAAAAGGTGATATAGCTGTTGGTAAGGTTGCTGATTTTGTAATTTTAAGTGATAATCTTTTTGATATTGATGATGATAAAATAAAAGATGTTAAAGTTTTAAAAACTTTCTTAGATGGAAAATGTGTTTATTAAAAAATACCCTGTCGAGTTTTTTGACAGGATATTTTTAATTTAATTAATAGCATCTTTTGCAATATTTTTGTTACTTTTCACTATATATTTGTTATTTAATGTCCTCTATAATTAAATTATAACAACGTATAATTAATAATTGAAAGGTGATATATATGATTAAAAAGATAAATGAAACTATAGATTTTATTATGAAAAACGATCCAGCTCCAAAGAGTAAATTAGAGGTACTTCTTTTGTATCCTGGGTTACATGCAGTAATTGGTCATAGAATTTCTAATTTTTTATATAAGAAAAAATTATTTTTCAGTGCTAGGTTAGTATCTCAAGTATTTAGATTTTTTACTAATATAGAAATACATCCTGGAGCTCAAATAAATGGGACTTTATTTATAGACCATGGTGCTGGTATAGTTATTGGTGAAACTGCTGTTATAGGAAATGAAGTTACTATTTATCATGGTGTTACTTTAGGTGGTACTGGTAAAGAAACTGGTAAGAGGCATCCTACTGTTAAAGATGGGGTTGTAATTGGTGCTGGTGCTAAGCTATTGGGGTCTATTGAAATTGGGAATAATGTTAAAATCGGTGCTAATTCTGTAGTTTTAAAGGATATTCCTGATGGATGCACTGTTGTTGGTACTGAGGCTAGAATAGTTAAAAGACCTGCTTCGGAAAAAGTATTGTGTAATTACTAGATAATATAAAAGGTATTAATAGTTAATAAAAATACCCCCGTCGTATTTCCCGACGGGGTGATATTATTTTGTAGATTTATTAATTTTATTATGTATATCTTATTTTCATTTACATTTATTTACTGAAAACTTTATTTTGATTTTTTCTAGTTATTTTTGACCATTCAGATTTACGTTTCTTATAACCCCAAAAACCACTTAATCTAAACCAACCACAAATTTGTCTATATCCAAAACTCTCAAGTATTGAAAATATTATATACATTACTATAATTTTAAAGTTAATAGTATTCTTAAAAGTATAACTTTCTAAAATTATAGAAACTATAGAAATTACTATACTATATACCATATACATAAATAAAAATGTAATTAAAAAATCGATATTTAAAAATCCTAAAAAATATGATAATACAATTATAAAAAGTCCAAATACATCAACTATACAAGATAACATCTCAAAAATTACAAAGTATAGAAATGAAAATACACCTACTAATCCATACTTTGGATTTAACAGTATATATCTATGCATGTATAAACTTGTTATAAGTCCAATATGCCAACGTCTTCTTTGACCTTTTAAATCTTTATACTTTTCAGGTACTTGAGACCAACATATTGCTCTATGTGAGTATTTTATACTATATTTTAATTCATTCTTTCTATGAAATGAATGTAATTTAACTACTAAATCCATATCTTCACCTATAGTTTTAGTATCATAGCCTCCAACATTAATAACTGCACTTTTTTTAAATAATCCAAAAGCACCTGATATAATTAAATTACCATTAAATTTGTTAAACCAAACTCTTGTAGTTAAAAATACTCTAAAATATTCAATTGTTTGAAATATAGCAAATACATTTTTGGGAGTTAGCATTTTTACAACATTTCCATCGTCTAAAATTACCGAATTTGCCACCTTAATATTACCACCTACTGCAATAGTAGTATCATCCTCCATATATGGCATTACAATGTTAGCTAAAGAGTCTTTTTGTAATATTGAATCTGCATCAAGTGATATAAATAGTGGATAACTTGAAATATTTATCCCCATATTAAGGGAATCAGCTTTACCACCATTTTCTTTTTTTACAAGTGTTAATTTTATTTTATTATTTATAATACCTTCATATATATTTTTTTCTTTTTTGCATTCTACTACTCTTCTTATTGGTCTTACTACTTTTTTCAAATTAAATGTATCTACAACAATAGATGATGTATTATCACTTGATCCATCATCTATTACTATTATTTCATAGTTTGGATAATTTTGACTAGCTAGTGATTTTATACAATCTACTATTGTAGCTTCTTCATTATAAGCAGGTACAAGTATAGAAACTGGAACATAATTCTCATCGTTTTCTATAGATAATTTGTTAAAATATTTTCTTTTTTTCTTATCTTCATTTATTTCTAATACTGATGAAATTGTTGAAATAAAGAATATTACTGCGTAAATAAATACATAATAAAAAAAGAATGTATTTATACCATCAACTATTAATTTTAACATGAATAATCTACCTCTAACTTTCCTGTTTCTTTTAAGTAATCTTCATAACATATTTTTTCTTGACTAAACATTGCATATAATAAAATATCTATCGAATATTTATCATTAGTTTTTATTACTCTATCTATTATAATATCTTCATTAAAATTTAATAAAGATATTGCTGAATTATATCTTACATACCAATTATAATCAGTTATACTAATTAGCAATGCTTCAATAATCTCTTTTTCCTTATACTTACCTAATGTAGAAGCACTTATTGCTCTATACTCCCATTCTTTATGATTTAATAATTTCTTTATTTCTTCTTTTGCATAATTAAAATGTATTTTTGAAAAATATTTTATAGCACTTATTCTAACTTCCTTATTTAAGTTTTCATCTGTAAGTATAGACATTACTTGATCTTTTGCAAACTCAGCATTTTGATTTTTTAAATGCTCTATTATATTTTTTTGAATCTGATTATTAAATGTATAAAACTTAAATAATAAAGCTTTATCTAAAGTTTCAAAGTTTCCATAAAAATTATCTAATATATCTATTAAAATCTTCCCATTAATATATTGTTTTTTATCAGATATGCATTGTAATGCTTTTATTAAATTTGTTGTTTTTCCAATTTTAGAAAAAGTTTTTAAAGTTTCTACTCGTAAAAAAATAGATTTTGTATTTAAACAATTAAATAAAAATTCATTTAATTCATAATTATCTAATCTATATTCACCTAATAAGTTTACTATAAAAGTTTTCTCAATATCATCTTTATTTTTATATTTTCTTACTGTCTTTAAAATATCTTCTTCAAAATATTTAACATATGTTTTTGTATATTCCTTATTTATATTATCTTTGTTTAATTTAATTATCGTTTCATTGAAAACTTCAAAGTAATTCTTATTACATATTTTTGATTTTATGTAATCAATATCCATTTTATATAATTTATTATTTAATTTAATAATTTTAATTTGTCTTTCTACTTCAAGTGCCAATGTTTTATTTAATTTTTCTACCTTTTTCTCATTTATCTTATCTAAAAAATCTCTACATAACATATATACTACAGAACATAGTATTATATATATAAAGAAAGTAAAAATAGTATATATTCTAATTACTTCTAGCATTTAACTCATCCTTAATAATATAATATGATTTTTTCAATCTTTGATGATAATTAGGTTTAATCCACGAATTTAATTTAAACTTAGTGCTATCTAACTTTTCTTTGATTTCTTCATTTTCTTTTATTGTAACACCTACATTGATTTCATTAATAATCATAGGTTTTGCTGAAAAATACTTGTATATATCATCCATTATTTGTTTTGTAGATGGATCCATAAAATTTAATAACGACCAAGGAACTCTAATTTCTATATAATCATTACCTACATAAAAATCTGATGCTGAATTATAATTTTCATTTAATGGATTTGAATTTCCATGTACTAACTTACCAGTTTCAATTTTTTTACTTTCTACTATTTTTTTTAAATCTTCTACATACATTCTTGGTGAAGTTTCAATATAAATAGGTGAAAATTCATCCATATCTGACTGTACAGAAATTAAATCAGGTCTCTTTTGATATTCTTTTTTATTCTGATTTAAACTAAAATAATTATAATATTCATGTACAAGTACTTTAGCATTTTCTCTATCTTTTATCTCTATAATAAAATCAACAGGCTTATCAAAATTTAAATTTAATTGAGAACTTTTTGTTGAACCAGAATTTGGAGTTATATCTAAGTATACGTATATATCTTGTTTATCTAAATTTATAGTATTTTCTGATTTTAACATAAAATATAAATACTTTTCATCACTCCTCATAGATAAACTTATATCCTCATTTTTATTAATAATATTTTTATTTTTCCATTCATCTATTTTTTCATCTGGATATAACTTACTATCTGCTTGACTTGGATCAAAAGCAATTAGTCCAAAGTTTTGACTATAATCTTGTGCATCACTCCAATATGGTGCTCTGTCAAGTATTTTCAATTCTTTAGTATTCCATGATGTTCTTTGCCAACTATCTTGCAGTTCAAATATAAAACTTCCAGCTATATTTGCATCATTTATAGTTCTATATGTATCAACTAAAATTTCACCTTGCTCTTGTTCATTTATATATCCTTTATTAGTATCTGTATTAAAATCAGCACTATTTCTTGAAGATGGTACTCCATATTCACCAATTATTATAGGAATTTTATGTGTATTTTTTAATTCATTAACATATTCTTCTATATTATCTTGATTTTCATTCATATTTGTATATGATGGATATAGGTTATATGAAGCAAATATACCTGTTTTTAATTTTCCCTTTGAATTTATGTTATTGGGATTTATATAATCCTTAATAGAATTATCTTCATTTTGATTAGATGAATTTAATTCTTTATAATTATTTGATGATCCTATAAATCCTACAAGTTTTTGCTCTTTATATTGTTTATATTCATATTCAACCAAATAATCAGCCATTTTGGCTATATAACTTTCAAATGATGATGCATCATTATTTGTATAAAAATACTTACCATTATAACTGTCTTTGTTATTTATTAATTCAGTATGTATTAAATCATTCCTAGCAAACTCAATACCTAAAGTATAACCAATTAAATAATCAGATATATCTGTGTTATAATATTCATTTTTTATATCTTCATTTAAATCAAATGAATTTCCATGAATTGAATCAATAATTAATTTAATATGTTTCTTAAACTTTTCTTCTATCTCTTCACTTTGAATGTCTTTACCATTTTTTAAATCAACTTCATCAAAGTATATCCCTTGTATAACATAAATAGGATCTTTTTTGTCTTCATTAAATTTATATAATGCGTTATAAAAATTATTGTCCATTATATCTGGCACCTTTATACAATTAGCGCCCATATTATCTATTATAGTTATCCAGTTTAAATATTCTTCCTCTGTTATTACTTTATCATTAGAAAAATTGCCAGGCTTAATAGAATTTAAATTAACTCCAACAATATTAAACTTTTGCCATTTGTTATCTTTAGATATATAAATACTCTCTTTATCAGTCTTAACAAAATAAGTATTATTTTGTGGTGTTATTTTATTTGTGACAATATCTCCTAAAAATCCTACTGCAAAAATAAATACTAGGGTAGCTGCTACTAAAAACTTTTTCACTTTATACCCTCCTTATTTATTAGCCCATTTTTTTAAGCTATCAATATTTAAATCCATCCACTTACCTCTATTTACTATAAAGTTTTTTATAAATTTTATTTCTTCTTCATATGAAGTAGCCATTTTATCAGTATTTTTTAATAAATGATCATTTTCTTCTAATAAATTTATACATGAATCTAAATCAGAAAAATTATCTATCTTTGCTCCTAAATCTTGAAATACACTTGCTTGATTACAAATATAAATTGGCCATCTTTCAAAATTACGTTTTATTGAGTCTCCTAATAATTCTACTGTTTCATCAATAAAGTTAAGTAAATATTCATCACTTAAATATGTTTGTCTAAGTTCTTTATATCTTTCAACTACTTTATTTACAAAATTACTATCCATCATCAATCTATCAAACCAAGATTTATCAATCATAGTAAATCCTCTATATTCATAAATATCTCCATATCCATTTTGAGAATTTCCCAAAGATTCATTAAAGTCCCATACAGGACCTGCTTTTATTTTTTCTTCATAATCTTTATATATATATGTACTTAATGTTCCTGCATCTGTATTTTTAAAAAATTCATTTATAATATAGTAATCTACAAAAGTATCTACATCTATATATTTAGTATAGCCTTCAATTGGATGGTTAAATTTATCAGAATAAAGTATTCTTTCAAATTTATTAATCTCGTCCATAATATAGTCATATTTTGCTGGTGTTAAATCTTTTTTAGGGTAAACTATATTTAGACCATAATAATATTGGTCTGTTTCTTTACCATAACTAGTAATTGAATAATCTTGTTCTTTTTGCCTATCTTTTGCAAGTATAAAACTAGTTTCATTTTTATTTTCTAACGTTTTAGTAATATCAACTCTTTCTTCATCTCTCTTAATTTTTTCAACTAAAATATATATACCTCTATAATTATCTTCATTTAGTTCTTTTTCATTATCTTCTACCATAATGACTTCACAAAATTTTACTCTTGGAGCATATTCCATAATTTTGCTTGCTGTATTTAAAGCAATATAATTTCTCATAAGAGATTTATCTAAAAAAGGTCCATTTAATACCCATTCAGATTCCTTCGGCATTCCAAGTAAACTAATATTTTTTTCTTTACCTTTTTCATTAATTAATTCAATGCTGAATTGTTTTTTAGGATAATGACTAGAGCTATTTCCTCTTATTTTTATGTTTACTTTGCTTATAACTTCAGGTTTATCATTTAAGGTATTTATACTACTTTGATTATTATATAGTTGTAGATTAGCTGTAATTTCTTCTTCTCTTGATAATTGTTGTCCTGATGTATCTATTAATAATACCGGTAAATTAAAACTTTTATTACTTAAATTATTTACATAAATTTGATCATCTTCTATATTTTTATTTTGTTGAACTTGTTTTTCAGCATTATCTTGTAAATTTTTTAAATAAGCACCTGTAATCAAAGCTAATATAATAAAAGTTATAGCTAAAAACACTTTTAATATATCTTTTTTCATAGTTTTTTCACCTATCCTATTGTTTCTCCATTTTGAGCTACAATATTTACAGCATTTACCCCATCTATACTATATAAATTTGATATTATATTTTTATCTTCATTATTTTTTATTTTTATTTGATATATAATTTCCATACTATTTCCAATTGAGTTTTTTGCTCTTAATTTACTTCCCTTAAATGAATTAAATACACATCTCATTATTTCTTCTTCTTTATCTCTATTTCCTCTTATTATTAATATATATCTATCTTCTTTTCCAATTCCACTAAAACTAAATATAGATAATACTCCTAATAAGAATACCGATCCTATTGATGATACTAGATAATTTCCTGTACCAACACTTAATCCTACAGCTATACTCCAAAATATATAAGCTGTATCTCTTGGGTCTTTAATTGCTGTTCTAAAACGTACTATAGATAATGCACCTACCATACCTAAAGATAATGCTATATCACTACCTATAACAAACATAACCATAGTTGTTACAAGAGTCAACATAACTAATGAAATATTAAATTTTCTATTATACATAACTCCACTAAAAGTTATTTTATAAGTTAAAAATATAACCATAGATAATATTAAGGAAATTACCATTACTTCTAATATATTAAATACAGTTACATTTTCACTTGAAGTTGCTAAATACTTATATAATGTTTCTTTCATATATATCTCCTTTATAATATATAATTTTCATAAAATTTTCTTCCATTACAATACTTGCTTAACGAAGTATTAATTGTTTCTAAATCTTTTAATGCCTCTGATATCCAACAAAATAAATCACCATCAAACTTAACCTCTAATACTGCATTATAATAGTCAAATACTGGAGTCATCATTATATCATCATTAAATATATCAAATTCAAATTCATTTGATCTAATATCACTATCTAAGGTAACTCGTATATTGTTTTCATTATGAACATATGCTCTTCTATTATAATCAATAACAACAACAGGTTGATATTGACCCATAGTCATAATGTTATATGCAGACTCACAAGTTTTATTATTATACTTCAACAATACACTGTAATCTTTATTTATTAATTTTATTGCATCTTCTCTGCTTATTGTTGCTGTTTCTTTAATTTGATTAATATTAATTTTTCTTTTTATTTCAAGTTTAACACTTTGTGTTTTTGTATCATATATTCTAAGTCTAATTTTTTTACGAACTTCTTCACCTCCAGCTTTTGCATAATAATCATCATCATTAATGCTATCAAAATACAAACTTCTAATAGTATATCCATTTTCTCTATTATTAGGGTCTGGAGTAAGTACTGATTTAAACATTTCATTTACCTTATAATAATCAACTTCTCCTATTGGATATTTTAATTCTCTTCTTTTTACTAACATTTTTTCACCTTTTAATCTACTTATATTTCACATTATTTTAACTTTTTACAATTTGTTACTTAAATAAATACACCTCCTTACTCAACGAGACATTATACTACCTATTTTATTATTCTTTTGTAGAAACCTGTCGAAAAAAAATTTTTTTCTTTCGACAGGTTTTTACAGAATAGAATAAGTTATAGTAACCGAACTTAATGATAAAGGTATAAAAATTATTAAATAAGTTAATAAATATAATATGGGTTATGATATAAAATTTAAACAAAAAGCAATAGAATACCAAAGAGAAAGGTCATACTTACAAAGAAACTTATAAAGTATCTAAAATATCTGAAACAACACTAACTAGATGATATATAAAAGAACATCTAGATGCATATTTAGTTGAGATTGCAGAAGAGTTTAATTGTAGTGAGTGTGTAATAAGAAAAGCATTAAAGAAATTAAATATAAAATGAAAAAAGACAATTTCATAAAAAGAACAATGTAAGAAAAAAGTAAATAAACATTTAAATTAGATAAAAAAATTTATAATAAAATACCAGGTAAAAAACACAAATATAATAGTAGGACAATGTGGAGATAAAATCATCTCTCCTTTAGTATACGATAAAATAATGGATAGTAAGTTTTTTGAAAAATGGTTTAAAAAAATATTTTTAAATGAAGTAGAAGAAAATAAAGCTATTGTAATGGATAATGCAAAATTTCATTGTAAGAGTATATTATACTAATTATGTAAAAATACTAATAAAAATCTAAAACTAATATTTTTACCACCATATTCTCCAAATTTAAATTAAATAGAAAAGTATTGGGCAACATTAAAGGAAAATTTTAAAAAATAACTAGAAGTAACAAGAGCCCTGAATAATTTATTTACGAAGTTTTTTAAGTTCAACTATTATAAATAGTCCTATATTTTTATTGATAAAATAAATAAAGTTCCTCATATTATCATAGATATACTCTATGTATAAAAATGTAGGAACTTTTATTAAAATATATATTTTTTCTACTCTATTTATTTATAAAATCTTTTACACTATTGAAATCATGTAATGAAAATTCTATTTTATCATATTTATATTCATTATACATATCTCTCCAATCTTGTATTAATCTATCAATGCCAACATAATAATACGTTGTATTTTCATCTACTCCATAATTTGCATCAGTTTTTTTAGTTTCAGCAGCTGAAGAAATCTTTTTATTATATTTATTTGCAATCTCAATTTCTTCTTTTATAAATTTCACTGGATCTTTTATATTGTAATTCATTACAATAGTTTTATCAGAATTTGCTATTATTACTTCAGAATTAATCGGCTCTAACCAAAATGGAATAACCATTATCATTTCAACATCTACAGCTTTTGCGTATTCATATGCTTTTTTTATTGTATTTGCATATTCAAGTTGCGACCATTTACCATCACCTAGTGTCCACGGTTCAACATCAAATACTACGCCTTTTACTTTACTTTCAACACCTACAGTATCATTGTAATTTTTTACTTCATTAATTCTTTCTATAAGTTTTTGAGGATTATTATACCAAGAAGGATCACCTGTTAAATAATATACACTTACATTTTTATTAATTTTTAAATCTGTAACAAAATCTATTATTTCTGATGAATTCAATCTAAATAAATTTGCTTGATATATTTCATTTAATTGCAATTTATCTATCCAATAATAAGTATCTTCTCTCATAGATGTACTACATTGTGTATTTTCCCATGAAAATATACCTTTTTTTATATTAGAATCAATTGGTAGTTCAGATAAATTTTTATTATATAAGAATTCAATAGCTACGTTAGGATTTGATTCTGTTATTGTTATAGTTTTAGTTTCATCTCCTTCTAAAGTATATCCTTGTATATCTTTAGCTGTATAAGTATATGTTTTTAATTCTATGTTTTCTAAATATTCTCCTGGCAATAACTCTTCTTTAGTCGATGAATCTAGATATTTTATTGTTACAGATCCTGTTTTTATTATTTCTACCGATTCAACTTTTTCCAACTGTGACAATTTAATATATCCTATTTTATTGTTGTAATCTATTTTGGCCCATCCGTTAGTTATTTTGTAAACATTTATAATACTTCCTTTTTTTAACGTTCCTAATTCATAACTTTTTGCAATCGGTAATGCCATAACCTTAACTTTACCAGTTATAACTTTATATATATTAATTGAGCTATCTGAATTAGTGGTATAATTTTTAATTATATTATTAGATTGTGCATTAGCTTCTATTTTTAGTATTGTGTTAAATATACTGAAAATAATAATTATTATGATTAACCTAAAAACATTTATTTTAACTTTAAACATTTGAAACCCTCTTTTTTATTTAATATAATTATAAAAATATCAATATTAAATCTTTTTACTTTATATCAATATTTTTTATAGCTTCCTTATCTTCTTTAAATCCAACAACACCTTCTACTATATTGTCTATAATCTTTGCTTTTGTATGACTTTTTAAAATCTTTATATTATAATGATTTGCTATATTTATAACATCATCTTTTTTTATAGTTTTTCTTTTTAATATTTTATAAGCCTCTTCTCTTGAAGATATTTTATCTAGTTCATAGCATATATTTAATATATTTTTATCTTCATTTTTTTGCTCATTATTTTTTATATCTTTTTCTTTTTTTATATATACTAATTTTCCTTCTTTATTTATAATACTTTCAATTTCTTCGTCCCTTAGTTTTGAAATAGTTTTAAAAACAATATCTATAATTTTTCTTGATTTTTCCACTATAACCCCACCTTTTCTATAAACTCATCAACTAATTCTTCTAGTTCTTGTTTTACATATTTATGTGTAATACCATTTACTTTTTTTAATATAGCTGGAATTCCTTCTTTTTGTGAGCTTGAATGAATTGTTTTATTTTCTCTTAGCATTGATCTAAACATCATATAATTTGAGCTTCTTACATTTTTCATATGTATTTCTTCTTCTGATATGACACCATCTAATTTTTTTGATACCATATTACATACTACTCCAATTAATTGAGGTCTCATATATTCATCTTTATTTTCTATATTATAGTTATAATCACGTCTAAGTTCTTCTATATGTTTATTTAATTCATTTAATCCTAGTGTTGATAAATAGTCTAATTTTATAGGTACCATATAGTAATCACTTGCAACAAGGGCGTTTCTAGTTACTATGTTAAAGCTTGGTGGGCAGTCTATAAGGACTATGTCATAATTTTCTTTTTCTATTTCTTGTAATCCTTTTTTAAGTATGCTATGTGTATTTATATAGTTTGATTTTTGTGATTCATTTGTTGCTCCATTCATTCTTGTTGCTAATTCTATGTCAGTGTTTATTAATCCTATATGAGAGCATATTAGATTTAGATTTTCATTGTCTAATTTTTCAGGTTTTACTATTAAGTTTTTAAATTTTTTAGTTTTTGTATCTTCTTTAAACCAGTTTCTTATAGTTTTCTTTTCTGCATACTTTGTTTTCCAGTCCTCAATTTTCATAAATGAAAGTGTAAGGTTTGATTGTGGATCTAAGTCTATTGCTAATACTTTATATCCTTTTGTTGCAAGTCCTGCTGCTAGGTTTGAGGTTATTGTTGTTTTTCCAACTCCTCCTTTGTAGTTTATGATTGATACTACTTTCATATTTTCCTCCATATAAATGTATTTTATATATAATATGAATGTTTTCTTTGTTTTAGGATATAAAATAAGCAACTAGATTTTAAGTATTATCTCTAGTTGCTTATTTTATATTTATTAAATTCTCCCTACTATACCTATGAATAATAAAAAGGCGTCGACCTATTTTTAATGCGACACCATTTATTATTTAATTCATACTTTCTGCTCTTAATTTTTTTACAGTTTCTAATTCTAAATTTAATTTTATTGATATAGTTTCATCATCAAGGATGTCTAAAAGATTTTTAGCATTTTTTAATCTTTCATCTATTATTCCTTGCTGTATTCCTTTTTCTATTCCTTGTTGTATTCCTTTTTCTATTCCTCTTTTTTCTACTTCTGGATCATATAATGTTTTTGTCATTGTATTCACCTCTTCTTCCAATCTGCTATCATTTAGATAGTTTCTGTTTAAATATTCTATTAAATTATTTATTGCCAATAACATTTTATGAAAATCTTCACCTAAAATTTCATTGCTATCAAATAATTCCTTAGATTCATTTGCTAGCCTTATAGCTAAACTTTTTGCTATATGTGATAATTCATTCAGCCTTTTTATATCATGCTTAGACTGTGATTTTTCCAACTCTTTTCTCAAGTTAAATAATTGGAGAGGAATTAAAGGATACATTTTCTTTTTTATAAGTTCTTCATCGCTAAATTCCCAGTACTTTATAACATCAACTCTATATAATACATTTTCTTCATTCGGAAATACTATATTTAAATCTAGTGAGTTTTTAATATTCTTATTTTCTTCAAAGAAAATTACTTTCTGTTTTGGTAAATAAATAGTTTTTACATTCTCTTGGTTTATAACAGAATTTTCTTTTCCTTTTTTAAAACCATATTCAAACATTCTAACAACCATAGTATTATCATTTTTTGTTTGAAATTCTAAATGATAACATGCTTTTTTATTATCATTGCTACTTATCTCAAAGAACATATCACCACGAATAACTTCTAGTGTATCTTCTATAAATTCATTATTAGCTACTGTTAAACTCACTTCATCTTCGTTAAAATTCTCATCAAAAACTCCATTAAGTAATTTTATTAATACTTTGTTAGAAGTTGAAAATAGATATTTAAGAACTTCATCTAATTTAACTTTTTCTTTAGTATTTTTCATTGTTTCACTAACTTCCTTTATGATAATTATATCTTAATTGAAAGTTATTTAAAAGCAATAAATTATAATGACTAATTCACAATATATAATAATTATAAAGTTAATTATATTGTATTATTTTCAATACTCATTTAAAATATCTTCTATTTTTATAAATGAATTAATTCAGTTATATTTACTTTATCTCCATTTAATTTAACATTACCGTTATCTAATACTTTAATATAATCGCTACCTATGTAAAAACCATTGTTTTCTTTTTTTATGCTTATATTTTTACTTTTACTAATACTTTTAAGTATTTTATAAACTTCAATTTCTTTTCTATTATTAAAGTAAAGTTCATGCATAGAGTTTGAATTTTTTAATAAATATAATGTGGTATAATTTACAGTTCTAGTTCCATATTCAATTCTTTCAATAGGTCCTACTTTTTTAAATTCCTCAAGTTCTATTCTTATATAGATATCATTTTCTTTGCCTTTTTTACATTTAAGTTCTTTACAATCTCCTCTTTTATATTCATAAAATTCTTTAATTTTAGCGTAATATGATATTGCATAATTATTATTAAATTTATTTATAACATTAGGTTTATCTTTAGGTTGATAAAATGCTAAATATTCAACTCCTATATTTAAATTCGATAATGTTTTTTTAGGTATATGATAAAATTTATTTTCTTTATATACGTCAAAATGCTCTTTATCTTTTGTATTAACTATCATCACATTTTTGTTTTTAAACTTATAATAATCATCTTCTTCATCAAATACAGGATTATTATTTATAGCTTCCATATACGATTCATTTATAATATTTGATAAATGCTTTTTCATAAGAGAAGTTGAACCTGGAAGCATCGGAATTGCTCCTATGTTGACTTTATCTATACTTTTGTAATACTTATTTTCCTCAAAAGTTTTTTCATCACTACAAGGAAACATTACATAAGCTCCAACTGATTCATATTTAAAACTATTATTTATGCTACTTTTACTTACTATAGAGTCTCTGTATCTATGCATAATATTTATGTCATCTTCCATAGGACATATATTTCCTTTATTATCTACATAAATTCTATACTTAGCATCAAATATATATACCCTGTCGGTTTTGCCGACACCTTTTATACAAAGCACTGTATCTGGTCTTTGATTTGTTGTTGGTAGTTTATTGTATTGTTTATTATAAAATAGTTCTATTTTTTTACCTTCTTTATTTTCATATATACATTTAGCTTCTTTACTTTGTATAAGTGATAATGTTAATCCGTTTGATGTTGATTGTATTATAGAATTTTCTTTTGCTTCGTAACCTAATTCTTTTATAATGCTATGTATTTTTATATAGCACCATATTTCATATAGATTCCATAATTTTTTATTACTAATTTCATAAAGACCACTACTTATATCTAAAGATTTTGATAAAAGTAAATAGCAGTAATAACATTCCTTATATCCACTTGCCATTTTAAATGCTAATGTCATTGATTTATTGTTGTTTATATCACCTATATTTTTAAAAAATGTATTAAGATGATAGGTTAGTCTTTTTTCATATTCATTTAATTTATTATAATAATTAGTATCAATTTTATTTTCTTTTTCAAGATTTAATTTAACACTCTTTATTTTACTAACAATTCTTTTTATAATATATTTTACATATTGATTTTCAAATATATCTAAAGTTGTATTTTTTCTAACCTCAACTAAATTTGTTGATGTATTATTTTTTCTTAAATGCTTTATACTTTCTTTTATTCCTACAACTTTACATTTATTTTTATTTTTTAAGTTGTATTCATTTATAACACTATGCTTTGGAAATCTTTCAATTCTCTTTATTGATTTTTCTAGCTTTTCATATATATTGTTAAGTATAACTATAAATTCAAGTCCCGTTTGATTTTTATTATTAGATATATTTACACTACTAAAAGTTTTGTTTAAAAAATCAAACACTAATGATGTTATTTCTTCATTTACATCTTTTAATATTTCATTATAGTCATCCATATAATCAAGCTTTGATGGAAATACTTGTATTGTTAAAGATAACACTTCATTACTATTTTTAATTATTTTAAAGGTAGAATATCCTACATCTGAATTAAACTTAAAAGATCCAAATATATTTTTACCTCTAGTTATTATGTTTTCTCTTATTTCTTTGTGTTCATGATAAATTTCTATTTTTTCATTAGTGTTATTTTCTAAATATATATTGTATATTCCATCTTCAAAAAAGCTTGGATACATTGTATCAGTATTGTTTGTTTCTAATTCATTAAAGCTATTTATAGTTTCTGTAATGTAATCATAATTTGTTATTATACCTAAATGAGCATTTATATTTTTATTGTTGTTTGTTGCTTTAAACTTTTTATTTTCACTACTACCAGATATATATAGTATAAAATCCTCTGTAGATATTTTTAATATATCTTTATTAGTACCAGTAACTAACATACCCATCATTTTGATATCCTTTTAGCATATATATAATTTTATTTGCACTATTTTCATATCTTACCTTTGTTTCTTTTAAGTAGTTTAATCCTTCTTCTATAGTGTCTATAGTATTTGTTTCGCATACAAAGTTTAATAAATCTATTAAAACTTGATAAACACTTTCTTCACTTCCAGTTATTGCAGGAAGTATTTTTTGCATTATTTGATAATCAAATGCTATATCTTCATGTAATAAATTGGATTTTTTGTTTTCTACCAGGTAAAATAAAATTTCATCTCTTACTCTATAAGCAAATTGCTTTTGTGATTTTTTAAGTATTTCATTTATTTCTATTATTTTTTTATTTATTTCTTTTGCATATTCTCTGTATTCTTCTTCTATATCCATAGTTTTTAAGTATGTTGTTTTTAAGAAATTATTAGATACATTTAAGCTTTCTACTTCTTCATTATTTTCAAAGAATAAGTTATCTAAGTCTACATCTGAAAATTCTATTGTGTTTGCTCTATCTAATACTTTTCTACTAAATTGAAATGTGCTATCATCCATATTTACTGTTCCTATTATGTAGATGTTATCTGGTATATGTAAGTTTATAGTTTCATTATTTTCTTCAAATTGTACTATATCATCTGTTATTATTTCTTGTCCTACTTTTTTACGACTTTCTATTATGCTTAAGTAGTCGCTTAGGTAGTATTCTACCCTTGCTAAGTTCATTTCATCTAGGCATATTAAATGTGGTTTGTTTTTGTTTTGCTTAGCTTTTAGTATTGTTTTTGTTAGTTGACCTTTTATAAATTTATCATCAAGGTTTTTATAGCCTAAAAGCTCAGTTGCATCATTCCAATCTGGTCTTATACTTATTAGTGTATAGTCTGCATTTATACTATCTGCAAATAGTCTTATTATTTTTGATTTTCCTGTTCCACTTATTCCTGCTAGTATTGTAAATGGTTTTGTTTTAAGTGATAGGTACAGGTTTGATAGTTGGTTGTATGTGTAGTTGTATCCTTGATTTTTTATGTAGTTTTCAATATGATTTATTGTATCTACTGGTATTATTTTTTTATAGTATTTATCTTCATTTTCATTTATTTGGTTTGTTTCTCTTTTAAAGTATCTATTTTCTAGACTTTGTATTGCATGTTTAAATTCTTCTATGAATTCTTTTTTATGTATATAAGGTTCTAATATACCAGATATACAGAACAAGTCATTTTCTTTATAAAAGTATTTTGATGTTTTATCTACTAGGTGTTTTATAGGGTTATCTTTTGCTAATTTTATATATTCTTTTTTGCCCCAATTTTCATATCCTTGTGTACTTTTTTGATTTTGTAAATCTTTTGCATTTTCATTTTTACTATAAAATTCTTTGAATGAGTTATATATATCATCTTCATTTATTTTTAGTTTTATGTTTCCGTTGTTATAAAATGCCCATAGTAAAGGTATTTTATAGCTTTTACTCATACTTGTTGATTTTATTGTATTTATAAAGTCTATTACGTTTTTATGTAGTTCTAAGTTTTTGTGAGTGTTTTCTTTTATATAAAATGTATTTAACTCATTTGCCTTATATATATCTATGTATTCATCTGTATCTATTTCTTCTTCATTTTCAATTAAGTTATATGTATATGAAAATTTGTTTTTAAGATATTCTTTAAGTTCTGAATTTCCATCATATCTTATTTGTATTGTTTGACTTTTGCTTTGGTTATTAATATTTCTTATACTACATTCCCCTTCATAATCATCAAATATTAATTTGATTTCTTGGCTTTTTCCTAATTCTATTGAGTTTTCTTGTATATTATCTAAAAATTTAGGTATATATTCTTTTGGAATATCTATTCCATATTTAAACAATGATTTGTCTATATATTTTCTACCAATAAAATTTAGTTTTTCTATTGTCTCCCAACTTCTTCCCATTATAACTCTCCTTAAAGTTTATTATATATATTTAATTATACCAAAATATACCTTTATTTTTTATAAAGGTATATCTATTTATTTGATTTAATTATATATTTTCAGCTAAGTTAAGTTTTATAGCATTTTCTATTTCTTCTATTACTTCTTCTCTAATTCTTGCACAGCTTCCTTGAACTTGGTACATTCCTTGTTTAAATCTTAAAACTGGTTTATCAAATATTTTTTCTATTTGTAAATCTGCTACTAAGTAGTCTTCTTCTATGTCTATGTATGATTCACTAACTACTGTTCCCATAGCTATTATGCCTTTTTCTTCTATGCTATTTCCTCCTAGATGTATATAAAATTTATCTCCTAGTTTTACACTTTTAGTGCATTTCCATGGTTCTATATGCCCTTCATTTTTTACGTTGTCAAAGAAGTTCCATTTATCGTTGTTGCATATGAATATGTATGTGTTATCTTTCATTTAATACTTTTCCCTATCAATTTTAATATATATAATTTTATTTATCTTTAACTATACCTACTTCTATACTAATAACTCTTACATTTTCAGCTACTAAGTAAATATAACTTACTATTTTTCTCTTTATAAATAGTTAATCTGATTCAAATTAATAATTCAGACTATAAAGAATTATTGATTAACATATTTACTAATTTTTCTTGTCTTTTTTGTAATACATCAACAGTCCACTTTAAGTTTTTATCTATAAACACCTTACTACCTTTAAATACATCTATTCTTTCGTTTAAATATTTTTCTTTTTTATCTTCATAGTCTAAATTACTTAATTTTGAGTTTTTTCTCTTACTTATAAGAACTAAATTTGCTATTTTATGTGTCCAAAATTCTCGCTCTTCATCAGTAAAATCATTTCTCCATTGACTATTTATAGATGGATTTTGAGGTAATATATGTTCTACACTTATCGTCTTATAACTAGATAAATGCACTGTATTATCAGTCATTAAATATTCTAATTTAAGTAATAAATATCTATTAAATCTTCTCTTATATATATTACCATCTATAACTTCTCTATATGCTCTTTTATTTATATCAAAAACATCACTATTATTTATAAAATCATTTAAATTTGATATATCTATTTTTTCTATTTCTCTCATTATCTTATTCATATTTTCTATCCTAGTAGTAGGACTTTCTTGTGCAACAAGATCTCCTGCAAACTTATATTCTAACCTCTTAAGGAAATCATCTAATCTATTAAACTTAAATTTACTATAGTAATACATAAGTGGTGGTATCCAATCTTCTGATTGTAGACCAATTTTCATAATAGTTATTAAGTTCTTATACTCATTACTTAACTTTTTATTTTCTAATTCTATAATCTCATCATATATTTCATCATATTTACTAAGTAAATCAATCGTATCTTTTCCTTTGTTAAGCTTTCCTTTTTCATAGATATTCTTTTCAAACTCATCTAATAAATTTGCATTAGCTTTTTGCTTTACTAATATATTCCTTATGAATACTAAAAATCTATCAAAATTATCTCCATATTTAGCTTCTATTTCTTCCCATATTTTAGAATATTTTTTTAGTTCCTCTTTCTGAATCTGACCTATATTAGTTGATTTAAGTATATCTGCGCTTGTAAGTGGTATTCCTCTATCATTTAGAATTGTAAATAATCTAAATGCATCTTCTGTATTGTCTGTTGATACATATATAAATAAAGCTTTATTTAATAAAAATACAACAAATTCTTCTAAATTTTCTTTTTGTGATAATAGATTATTTATAATAAGTATTCCATTTGCCATATTAGATATAGATATATTATCTGACTCAGCTCTATGTAATAATTCATCTTTTTTTAGTGTTCCATTATCTGATATTATAAATTCACTGATAAAACTCTCTACATTATCTCTTATATAGTAAGTTATTCTATTTCTAGATGGTATCTTTTTCAGTTTATTTTCTTTTTGATATATCATTTCTCTCATTGTTGATTTATAATCTTCATCTTCTAATAAATCTCTTAAAACTGCTATCATCATAAAGAAAGTAGTTAGCCTTTGTTGACCATCTAGTACTTCATATTCAGTAAAGTTTTGATTATTCGTATTTTTTAATACAAGTGAACCTAAAAAATATTCATTATCTTCTTTATGTTCAAATGCATAATATAAATCCTCTATTAATTCTTCTATATTATCTTTTTGCCATACATATGGTCTTTGATACTCTGGTATAACAAACCAAAAATCTTGCGAAAATATTTTTTGTAAAATCTGTTTATCTGCCTCTATAGCTCCACTAGACATTTTTATTTACTCCTCCAAAATTTTTTATATAATATATTTATATAAACATTTTATCATAAATTTTTTATTAATGTTTTTATATGTTTTTTTAAACAAATTAAAATTTTCTCTATATCAATTACAGTAAATAACAATTATAATATATTCACTATATTTTTTATTAAATATTTATATGTATTTTATTTTCCAATTACAATCATAAATACAAAAAATACAATAATATATAATAAATGTATAACTTTCAAATTAAACTGTTCTTCTTGTTGTTTTCTTCTTCTTAATCTAGGATTTTTACCATCTAATCTTCTTTTCCATTCGTCTGTATGTTCTGCAAATCTTCTTTCAGGAGCTACCTTATAACTAGTTTTATCATATTTAATCATTCCATCTTCTCCAATTTTATAATTTTTGTACATTTTAAAACATTTTCCCCATTAACTATTTTATTAATAATAATTATAACATAATTTGCCATTTTATACCTAAATCTATATTGATTATAACAAAATACCCCGTCGTAAAATACAACGGGGTATTACTTTAAACAAATCTAATTACCATTAACAATACTTATTATATCTTCACCATACTTTTCACACTTAACAGGTCCAAAGCCTTTTACCTTCATAAGCTCATCTATACACTTAGGCTTAGCACTTATCACTTCTTCCATAGTATCATTACTAAATACCATATACGGCTTTAGATTATCTCTGTTGCTAACCTTTAACCTATAATCTTTTA
>CAJFPU010000011.1 GCA_904418825.1 uncultured Romboutsia sp.
TTAGTAACTCAAGTTGTACCAGGGGTTAAAAAAGCTCAATTATCAGATATAGTTATGGCACCAGTAACTGGTATGGTAGGACTAAAAGATAATGCTTTAGATGAAGCTATAAGTATATCTATGAATGAAGGTGGTATTAATGCTGCTCTTGAAACAATAAATAATGCAGATGTATCTTATGTAAGTGTATGGAATGATGGGACTCTTAAAGGAGCAATAGATGTTGCATTATTTGTACTTATAATAGGAGGATTCCTTGGAGTTATAACAAAAACAGGAGCATTAGATGCTGGAGTTGGAGCATTAGTTAAAAAGCTAAAGGGTAAAGAATTAATGTTAATACCTGTATTAATGATAATATTTTCATTAGGTGGAACATCTTTTGGTATGGCTGAAGAGTCATTAGCATTTTATGCATTAATAACTGCAACAATGATGGCAGCGGGATTTGATCCATTAGTAGGGGCAGCAACATTATTACTTGGTTGTGGTGTATGAGTTTTAGGTTCAACAGTAAATCCATTTGCAATAGGAGCGGCAATATCAGCAGCAGGAGCATCAGGAGTAGAAATAAATCAAGGAACAACTATAGTTTTAGGTGTTGCGTTATGGATAGTACCTTTAATAATATCTATATTATATGTAATGAAATATGCTAAAAAAGTTTATAATGATAAAAGTAAATCAATATTATCTAAGCATGAATTAGATGCAGCTAAGGAAGCATTTGATAATAATTCAGGAGAAATATTAGAATTAAGTGGAAAACAAAAAATAGCATTAGGTTTATTTGTTTTTTCATTTATAGTTATGATTATAAGTGTTATACCGTGGAATGATTTTGGAGTAACTATATTTGATAATACAGCATGGTTTAATGGATCTTCTTTAGGTTCATGGTGGTTCCCAGAATTAACAGTTTGGTTCTTTATAATGGCTGTTGTTATAGGATTGGTATGTAGAATGTCAGAAGAAGACATAGTTAAATCATTTATATCTGGATGTGCAGACATGGTTGGAGTTGCTTTAGTTGTAGGTATATCAAGAGGTATATCATTTATGATGGCAAATTCAGGTCTAGATTTATATATACTTGATAAAGCGTCAGGAATACTAAGTGGAGTATCTGGAATGTTATTTGCTAATATGACATATTTAATATACATAGCACTATCATTCTTAATACCATCAACTTCAGGATTAGCTTCAGTTTCTATGCCAATATTTGCACCATTAGCAGAAAAGTTAAATATAGCACCTGAAATAGTAGTTTCAGCATTTTCAGCAGGAAGTGGTATAGTAAACTTAATAACTCCGACATCAGGAGTTGTTATGGGAGGTTTAGCAATAGCTAAAATAGAATATTCAACATGGATGAAGTTTGTAACTAAATTACTAGTTTTAATATTTATAGCAACAGTAGCAATTTTAGCTATAGGTTCTATGATATTAGGCGTGTAATATAAAAATATAAGGCCATAGATTTTTATTGTAAAAAATCTGTGGTTTTATTTAATTAAGGATAGGTGAATTTAATGGGTTTAGTAAGTTTTTTAAGCTCTTTATATTTAGTATTTACTATAATACTTTTATTTAGGAAAAATGATATGGGAAATATATATATACTATTTGGTGGGATTACATTTTTATTTGTAATAGGATATGGATATATTCCATATATGCCAGAAAAAATACAATCATTTGGAATATTTATAGTTTTTTCTATGATGATTTTATTGTTTGGTTTAATGTTTGGGATATGCTTAAAATTATTTAATAAAAGTAATAAATCATCAATAATTGCATCTATATTATCATCTACTTTATTAATATTTATATTATTTAATATAAAAGGTTATTTATCTTATATGTATATACCGGTTCTTTTATATATGCTACAAAATAAGGTAAGCATATTTATAGAAACTAAAAGATTACAAAGTTTATAATTAATAATAAAGGCCTTAAAATTTTTAAAGGTCTATTATTTTGCAAAAATATATATCTAGTCTTAATAATATAAATACTAACTCATTGTGCTAGTTAAATTTAATCATTTAAAATACTAAAGTTTAACAAAATATATTTTTATAGTTATAAAACTTTATATAGTAATTTCAATATGTTTAGTAAAATAACTAGCACAAAATATATATTTAATATATATTATGATATCATATATTATGATATTATATATTGATAAAATATTATAATATATGATACAATGTGCTTAAATAAAGTGGCAAAACTAGGGAAATCTAGTGACGCAAAGCTATAGGGTCTAAGGTCTTTTGACTATGACAGCCAGTTGCCAAAGAGTACATGATACTTTTTGTTTTATTTAAATAAATAATTATAATGTCAATGTACTTCTGAGGTAACAAATTAATCAGGAGGAATACAAAATGCATAGAAAAAAAATAGCAGCAATAACAATGGCAGCAATAATTTCAAATATGTCAGCTGGAACGATAGAAGTTTTAGCAAATGAAATATCTAACCAAACTATAAGTGTAGAATCACAAACAAATGAAATATCTAACCAAACTACGAGTATAGAGTCACAAACAAATAAAACAGCAGAAAAAGCAACTATAACGAAGTTTGAATTACAAAATAGTGATAAACTAAATGCTTATAATGAAGAATTTAAAATAGACAATTCAAATATCAAATCTATAACTAACAATGGTGGAACATATCCAAATTCACCTATCGATAAAGCTATAGATGGTAATCTAAGTACTCACTGGGAAACAGGAAACCCAAATAAAGAGAATTTCACAAATGAAGTAGTAGTTACATTTAAAGAAATAACTACTTTAAATAGAATAGTATATGCAGCAAGACAAGATGTATCTAAAGGTAAAGGATTTGCACAACAAGTAGAAATATATGCATCTTCATCTGACAATGGTGATGATTTTGAATTAGTAGCTACTGGAGAATATAATGGTTCTACAGGAGATTTAGTTGAAATTAAATTTAATTCAACAGAATTCAAAAGATTAAAGTTTAAATTTGTTAAAGCAAATCAAGATTGGGCATCAGCATCAGAGTTCATGTTTTATAAAGAAGATACTTTAGCAGATAAAATAAATACAATATTTACAACTACTGGTATGGATACAGTAAGTGAAGAGTTTAATACAATAGAAAAATTAGAAGAATTAGAAAAAGAAGTTTTAAATCATCCATTATATGAAACATTAAAAGATACTATAGATGAAGCAAAAGATATAGTTTCTGGTAAAATACAAAATATAAAAACAGTAGTGGCAGAACAACAAGGTGATAGAGTTGCTCATGCTAACAATAATTTAAAAATAGGTTTTGGTACTAATAATCAACCAACAGGTGTAGTTGCAATGCCGGGAGATACTATCACAGTATACGTGGATGCTGAAGAAGGTAAACCACTTCCTAAATTATTCTTCTCTCAACAAGAAGGTAGTTGGGCTAGTTGGGGTAATACAGTACAGTTAAAAGCAGGAAAGAACGTTATAACAGTTCCAAAAGTAACTCAAAATGATGGATGGTATCATCATAGTGTTACACCAGGTGGACCTGTATATATAGTAAATCCTTATACAAGTGATCAACAAGGTAAAGCTCCTACAATTAGATTTGCTAGTGGTGTGCAAACATTCCCTATGTTTGATGAAAATACAAATGAAGAAGAATTTTTACAATTCTTAAAGGAATATAAAGAGAAAGTAGATGCTGATGCTAAAGCAAATCCAAATGTAAATGATAGAGAAATGATAGATGTTTTTGAGTTAGTAACTGATCGTATAGTATTAACAGCAACAGCGACATCTGCTTATGAAGCTTATATAAAAGGTGATTTTAAGCCAAGTGAAAGTGTAACAATGTATAATGACCATATGGATATGCTTTTTAAATACCAAGGTTTAGATGGAAGTAGCGAAAAAAATGATCCAAAATATATTAGAGAAAACATAAGACTTGCACAACCTTATGGTTTTATGTATGCAGCTGGTAATCATACAGGTGTTCAATCTCCACAATTAGTAGGCTTATTAACTACTGTTGGTGGTTGGGGTATAGACCATGAAATAGGTCATAGAATGGATATAGGTGTAAGAACTATAGGTGAAGTAACTAATAATATGTTACCTAGAAAATCTGCAGCATATTATAATGCGAAACCAGGTAATGAAGTGCCTTATGAAAGTGAAATTTATAAAAATGTAATAGCTACAGATAATAATGTATTTAGTGAAGGTGGTTACTTTGAAAAATTAGGTGCATTTTGGCAACTTGAAATGGTTTATCCTGAATACTGGGCTAAGCTAAATAAAATATATAGAGAAAAAAATATAACTGTATCTAATGAAAATGATAAGTTAGATAAATTAGCTTATTACTCTAGTATGGCTTTAGAAGTAGACTTAACAGAATATTTTGAAAGACATGGATTCCCAGTTACAGATGTAACTAAAGAATTTGCTAGCAAGTATCAAAAACCTTCAAAGAAAATTTGGTATGCTAATACTAGCTATTTAAATTACGAAGGTGAAGGATTCACAGATAATCCTAATGTATTTGTAAAAACATCTAAAAGTGGAGAAAATATAAAAGTAACATTTGGTGTAGATGAAAAGTATAAAAATGATGTAATGGGATATGAAGTATATAGAGATGGAAAGTTAATAGCATTTACAAGTACTAACTCATTTACAGATACTGGAGTAAACTATAATGATAATGTTACGTATAAAGTAGTACCTTTTGATAAGAAGTTAAATGAAGGTGAATCAGTAGAAGTAAGTTCATATAAACCTACTTTAAGTGTACAACAAAGTGAAGTAACACTAAAACTAAGAGAAGAATTTAATCCAAAGAGTATAGTAAAAGCAACAAATTACAAAGGTGAGGATATTACAGATACTGTAAAGATTACAGAGAACATAAATGTAAACGAAAAAGGAACTTATGAAATAAAATACTCAGTAACTGATGAAAATATAGAAACTACAAAAACTGTTAAAGTAAATGTAGTAAGTGACTATGATTATTTATCAGATTATACATGGGTATCTACAGAAACTGATTACGGAACTCCAAGAAAAAACTCTAATATAAAAGGTAGAGTAAATGGTGATATAAAGACATTTAAAAAAGGATTTGGAATACATGCAAATGGTAAAATAGTGTATGATTTATCTGATAAAGATTATGATACATTTGAAGCTTTACTTGGAGTTGATATGGGTATAGAATCTCAAAATAACTCAAGTATAACATTTAAAATCGTAGGAGATGGAAAAACACTAGCTACTACAAAAGTTATAAAGCATGCAGATGATATGGTATATGTAAATGTACCTGTAGAAGGTGTTGAAACATTAAGCATAGAAGTATATGATGGTGGAAATGGTATAAGTTCTGACCATGCTGTAATAGCTAATCCTAAATTAAGTACAAATAATTCTAAGCCAGAATTGACTATAGGTAAGAATGAATCAATTAAAATAAGAGATGAATTTGATTTAATGTCTGCTGTTAAGGCAACAGATGCTGAAGATGGAGACTTAACAGAATCTGTAGTTGTAAATTCTAATGGATTTAATGCAAATAAGTCTGGAATATACACTATAGAATACTCAGTAACAGATAGTGATGGAAATACTACTACTGCTAGTAAACAAGTTGTGGTATATAGTGACAATGTATATTTATCTGATTTAAACTGGAAATCTGCAACTATAGGTTCAGGTAGTGTAAGAAAAGATAGAGCAGTAAATAGTAATAAAATAAAACTTTTAAATGAAGATAAAACAGTTAAAACATATAATAAAGGTATAGGAACTCACTCTTATTCAGAAATAGTTTACGATTCTACTGGTTATGAAGTATTTGATAGCTGGGTTGGAGTTGACAGAAATATTAATGCTAATGAATTATCAAGTGTTGTATTTAAAGTATATGTTGATGGTGAGTTAAAAGCACAGTCAGATGTTATGAGATATGACACACCAAAACAACATTTAGTTGTTGATGTAAGAGACTCTAAACAAGTTAAGTTAGTTGTAGAAGTAGCTGATAATGGAAACTCTTGGGACCATGCTAACTGGGCAGATGCTAAATTCTTAATAACTAATACAAAACCAACAATGAATGTTGAAGAATTAACTGTTTTAAAACTTAGAGATGAGTTTGATAAATTAAGTACACTTGAAGCTAATGATATAGAAGATGGAGATATAACATCTAAAGTAGAAATAAGTGGAGATGTAAATACAAATAAGACTGGAACATATAACTTAACTTATACAATAACAGATAGCTCAGATAATACAGTAACTAAAGAAAGAAAAGTTATAGTATATAGTGAAAGTGAATATTTATCTGACTTAAATTGGGAATCAGCAAGTGCAGGTTGGAAAACTGTTAGAAAAGATAATTCAATAAGTGATAATAAATTAAAATTATTAAATGAAGATAAAACAGTTCAAACATATAATAAAGGTATAGGTACTCATTCTCATTCAGAAATAGTTTATAATTCTAATGGATATGATGTATTTGATACTTGGGTAGGAGTTGACCAAGCGGCGTCAGGTCAAGTATCAAGTGTTATATTTAAAGTATATGTTGATGGAGAGTTAAAAGCACAAACAGATGTTATGAGAGCTAATACTCCAAAACAACGTTTAACAGTAGATATTAGTAACTCAAGTAAAGTTAAATTAGTAGTAGAACAAGCTCAAAATGGAACTGATTGGGACCATGCAAACTGGGCAGATGCTAAGTTCTTAAAATTTAACTCAGTACCACAACTTAATATACCAAGTTCAATATCTACTAAAGTAGGTGAAAAAATAGATTTAAATCAAGAATTTTCTGCAATAGATGCTGAAGATGGAGATATAACATCTAAGGTTGAAGTAAGTGGAAGCGTAAACTTCTATAAACCAGGAAAATATGATATAACTTATAAAGTTATAGATAGCGATGGAAATGAAGTTGTAAAAACTAGAAATGTTGCAGTTGTTGATATGCAAGATAGTAAATATTTAAGTGATTTTGATTGGAAATCAGAAACTCATAGCTATGCAGCACCTAAAAAAGATGTAGCTACAAGTGGAAATGCTTTAAGATTAACTGATGAAAATGATGAAGTAGTTACTTTTGATAAAGGTATAGGCGCTCATTCAAAATCAACAATAGTATACGACTTAAGTGATAAAGATTATGCATATTTTACTTCATATATAGGAGTAGATAGACAAATGTATAATAGTGTAGGGTCTGTAAGCTTTGAAGTGTATGTTGATGGAGTTAAAAAGTACGATAGTGGATTAATGAATTCAAAAGATCCAATGAAATATTTAGAAGTTGATATAAATGGAGCAAAAGAATTAAAACTTGTAGTAACAGACGGTGGAAATGGAAATGGTTCAGATCATGCTACTTGGGCAGATGCAAAACTTCATTTTGCAAACTCTGAAAGAGAATCTATTGAAAGCGAAGCAAGAAAAGAACTTAGAAAATTATTAGAGTATGCAGAAACTATAACTGAAGATATGATTGGTGCAACAACTCATATAGAACAAAGATGGTCTAACTTTATTTCTGCAAAAGACACAGCTAAAAAATGTGTAGAAGATTTCAATAAAACAGATGAAGAAATAACAAATTCTATATATGAGCTAAATTACTATATAAGTGAATTATATATTGAAAGTGAAACAAAAATTAAACTTAGAGAATTATTAGAGTATGCAGAAACTATAACTGAAGATATGATGGGTGCAACAAATCATGCAGAAGGAAAATGGTCTAACTTTGTTTATGCAAGAGATTTAGCTAAACAATATTTAGAAGATGGTAGTAAAACTGATGAAGATTTTGAAAGTTGTATATTTATGATAAATTATTATATGTCAGAACTAGAGCTTAAGTCAGAACTATAGTTAATTAATATAAAAAGCCAATAGCGTATTTAAATGCTATTGGTTTTTTTAATTGGAGATATGTTTTCTAAGCAGTTTCTAAATCCATCAGCTTTTGGTTTAAGTACTTAAAATGATTTAATATCAGTTTTTTCTTGTATTGAATCTGTTATAAAAAAAGTATAATGTATAAAAATATATTTAATGTAAATATTTAGTATTAGAGATATTTATTAAGATTGATTTAAGAATAAGTTATTATAATATAAGATATTGATAAATAATAAATATCTTAATACAATGTAAATACAATATAAAATAAATTTTAAAAGAAGGAGTATCAATAATGAAAAAATTTAATAATAAAATTAAAAATCCATTATCTATGCTAATGTATATAATTGCAATTTTTTTAGGATTATACACAATATTTACAATGTATAATTCATATGCATACATATCAAATCTTGTAGATCAAGGTTTTGTTATAACTGATGATATAAAAAGTGTAGTAACATATTGTGTAGGAGCTTCTGTACCATACTTATTTTATACAATAGCTATTTGGTCAATAGGATATATCATAAATAAATTAAATTATATCATTAATGAGATTAAGTTATATAATAATGAAATTATAAGAGAAGATGTTAAATTAATAGATGATAATAGTACAATTAATGAAAAGATTAGAATTGAAGAATCTAGTGATGATATAAATGATAAGATATAATCAAAAACTAGATAGAATTTTATAATTTTAAAATTAACTTAAATTATATTTACAATATATTGCATAAATATAATTTATCAAAAATATATTTTAATAAATTATATTATAATGAAGTAAAATAGTAATAATTATTATGAAAGGTTCTGAAAACTTAAACTTATAAATAAAAATAACTAGCTTTTATTTTTAAAAAGCTAGTTATTTTATTTATAAATTTATGATATTTTTTTAGTTTCAGTTACATTATTATCTTTGTTCATTTTTATTATTGAACTAGTAGAATATAATAATCCTGTATAAGCTATTAAAGCATATATTATTGTAGATATCCATCCAGTTGTAAATCCAGATTTATCTACTATTAATCCGAATATTGTAGAACCTGAACCAAATCCGATAGCAAAGAATATTTGAACAACTCCTAATATTGTACCAAATTCTCTATTACCAAATAATGCACCAGTCATATAAGCAGGTCCTATTACATATGAGAACATAGACACACCTAAACAAATTGCAAATACAAATCCAAGTATATTCATTTGACCTATAAATATTAAAGATAAACCACCACAGATAACTAAAAATCCTGCTAATATAAGAGCTTTTGTTATTCCAAGTTTATCAAATAAGTAACCACCACAAAGGTTTCCGAATATTGAGAAGAATCCAAATGCAGAAGCAACTAATGCTGATCCCATTGTAAATACTTGAGCTTTTTCTAATGTTTGTAAATATGGTATAAATTGTACTGCCATTCCACCAACATATAATCCTACAAATATAAATGATAATGCAAATATCCAGAAATATTTTGATTTACTAATTTCAGCAAAGCTATATCCCCAGTTAGAGCTTTGAGTTGTAGAAGCATCTTTTTTATTTTTCTTTGGTTTATTTAATTCTAATTCAGCTTTTGATTTTGGTAATCTCATTATAAATAATGCTACTGGTAATGATACTATTATAGCTAATAATCCAAATCTAAAATATGCACCTTTATAACCGATTGCTGGATTAGATAACCATTTACCTGCAAATTGTTGAAGAATCATGTTACCTATTCCACCACCAGAGAACGCAAGTCCCATTGCAACACCTTTGTTTTCTGTAAACCAGCTATTTATAAGAGTAGGAACACCTATAGCAGAAACTATAGCAGAACCTATTTGAACTAATATAGATAGTACATAGTAAGCGTATATATTTCCTCCAGCTAAAGACATTGATGAAAATCCTACACCTACTAAAATAACACCTAGTACATATAATAACTTTACATTAACCTTAGGATTAGCAAATAATTTTCCTATAAATGGAGCACATAATGCAGATACTACAGTACCAATTGTAAATATTAGCGAAAACTGAGTATAAGTAAATCCTTCTGCTTCAGTTACATAACTTGTAAATGATGATTGAATATTAGCTGCTAATGAGTATGGAATTGCTTGTATAAGCATACAACCTACAACTATTAACCAGCCATAAAAAAATGTACTTTTTTGTTTTGTCTCTTTCATGATGAATACCTTCTTTACTTTTATATTTAAAAAATTTTGATAATATTATTAACTGATACTTATAATAATATTCCGATTAAAATTATTGCAGAAATAATTTGTAATAATCCTACAAATAATCCATATAAAGATACTGATTTTCCTTGTTTAATTAAATCTTTTACATTAACTTTTAATCCGATAGCAGATAAAGCAATTATTTCGAATTTATTACTTATTTCTTTACAAAGAATAGAAACATCATTGCTTATTATATTTAAAGAGAATAATGCACAAGTTATAAAAAATCCTATTACATACCAAGGAATTTTTATTTTTCCTTTCTTTATATCTTGTACTTCTTCGTCTATAATTTCTTTATTTGATTGATGTTTTAAATGGCCTAATACGAAAACAACAACAACTAAGAATATTATACGCACAATTTTAAATATTGTAGATAAATCTTTTACATGTTCTCCTACCATTGCACCACTTGCAACAACTTGCCCTACAGATTGTAATATACCACCTATCATAGCAGATGTTTGAGTAATCTCATGATTATATAAGAATTGAGCTATTAAAGGTAATAAGAACATAAGAACTATACCAGTTACATTAACAATAGTTATAGCTATTCCTTTTTCTTTATCATCAGCTCCTATTACAGGTGATGTTGCTGCTATTGCAGAAGATCCACATACTGCATTACCACTTGCCATCATATATCTAAAGTTATCTGAAAATCCTAATTTTTTTCCAATATATAATGCACCCACTATTGTAATTGCCATTTGTAATATTATAAATATAACTCCAGAAAATCCTATTTCAGATATAGTAGATATACTTAATGTTGCACCTAATAATACTATTGAATATGATAACAAATCAGTTTCTGAGAATTTGTATCCCTTTTGAAATATATCTTGGTTTAAAAATAAATTACCGACAAACATACCTAAGAATATAGCAATAGATGCTGCCCCTAGTTTAGGAACGAATTTTGCAATAATAATACTTAAATATGCTACTAATACAGAAACTATAAATCCAGGTAATATATCTTTAATGTTTTTTAAAAAATTATTATTTGATTTTTTCATTCTGTCTCTCCTTTCATATGATACATATTACATTTTAAATTCATATTCATAATTTGTTAAATATATTTTTTTTATAATACATATAAGTATTTACTTATATATAAATTATTTTATTAAATTAAATGCTTATAATGATTATAATATATATATGGTATTAGGTTATAAAAGGTAATTTTACTTTTATAATTGCTAATATGTAATATAAATTTTATAATATTTAAAAAAAGATTTTAAATGTAAATTTACATTAGATTAAACATATAAGATTTTAGAGATAATAAAGGAAGATAATATAAAAATAAACAACATTAAGGTAAGGGGTAAAATTTTATTTTGACCTCTTTTTTGTTGAATACAGTAATATAGATATGAGGAGCATATATTTATGAATATAAGAAAATTAGAGATTTTTTATAAAACAGCTAAATGTTTAAATATGAGTCAAGTCGCAAAGGAAATGTATATTAGCCAACCATCAATAAGTCAATGTATATCAGAAATTGAATCAGAAATTGACACAAAATTATTTGATAGAATAGGTAAAAAATTATATTTAACGCATGAAGGTAAGATTTTTTATGAATATACTAGAAGAATATTAAACATTTATGAAGAAGGGATAAATATAGTACAGTCATCTAAATCAAATAAAGGAAAATTAGTTATTGGGGCTAGTACAACTATAGGTACATATATAATGCCTAATATAATACATAAATTTAATGATAAAGAAAAAGATATTGAAGTATCTATGATTATAGATAATAAACATAATATAGAAGAACTTATATTACATAATAAAGTAGATATTGCATTTATAGAAGGAACAGTAAATTCAAAGGATATAGTATTAAAAGATATATGGAAAGATGAACTTGTATTTATAAGTTCTATAAATCATAAATGGAATGGAAAAAAGTATTTAAATACAGATGATTTAAAAAATAATAAGTTTATTATAAGAGAAGATGGTAGTGGAACAAGAGAAAGATTTGAAGAGTTTTTAGAAAGTAAAAATATTAAATTTAATTCGTATATAGAATTAGGACATTTAGAAGCTATAATAAATTATGTTAAATTAAATATGGGAGTAAGTTGTGTACCATATATGTCTGTTTTACAAGAAGAAAATTTAAACTCAATAAATATATATAGATTAAAAGACAATAAGATTACAAGGTCCTTGTATAGTGCTATACATAAAGATAAGTATATTTCTAAACATATAGAATGTTTTATGAAATTTTGTGAAGAAACAGATATCTTAAATAATAAATTATAGGGTGATAGATACTGATATTGAATAATAAAAGTTATTTGTATTATTTAAATCAGCAGTTAAAAAATATAATAATTTACAAAAAGATTAAATGTAGTGTTTTAGTTTTTAATAAAATAAATAGATTTATAAATTATATTTACTAATATATTTTGAATGTTGCTTTTATTAGTGAAATGTTTTAATAGTATATTAAGTTAAATATACTATGATATAATTAGAATGAATATTGATATATAAATCAGATAATAAAAATAAATTATTAAAAATATTACAAAATTTATTACTAACTAGAATAATGTACTAGTTAACGAATTTATAATAAATATATTTTATGCTTAAGAAAGGTTTAGGATTATGTTAAATAATACAAAAATAAAAAATACTGATTTAGTTTTAAGTAAAATAGGATTTGGAACAGTAAATGCAGGTCTTTCATGGGATAATGAAGATGCATTTGAAATGTTAGAAAGATACATAAATTTAGGTGGAAATGTTATAGATTGTGCAAGAATTTATTCAGATTGGGTTGAACCAGAGATAGGTCGTGCAGAAAGAGTAATAGGGGATTGGATAAGATATAGAGGTAAAAGAGATGATTTAGTTATAATGACTAAAGGTGGTCATCCTAAAATGGATACTATGAATATAAGTAGAATGACTAAAGAAGATATGGAGTATGATCTAAATTTAAGTTTAAAGGCTTTAGGCATAGATTGTATAGACATATATTTTTATCATAGAGATGATTTAAATCAACCTGTAAGTGATTTAATAGAAGTTATGGAAGGTTTTGTTAGAGAAGGTAAAATAAGATACTACGGATGTTCAAACTGGACAACTCAAAGAATGGTAGAAGCAGATAATTACTGTAAGGAAAAGGGATATAGAGGATTTGTAGCTAATCAAATGTTATTTAATATTGCATCTAATAATATGAACCCATTCCCAGATGAAACTATGGTAACTATGGATAAAGATATGATTGAGTATCACAAAAATTCTAATAATTTGGCTATGCCATACTTTGGATTATGCAGTGGATTTTTCCAAAAACTTGAATCAAAAGGGAAAGAAGCTGTTATAGATAGCCCTTATTATACAGAAGGTAACCTTAAGGTAGGAGAAAAGATAAAACATCTAAGAGAAAAATATAACTGTACAACATCTCAAATTCTTTTAGGATATATTTTAAATCAAGATGTTGATATGTTACCTTTAGCTGGTGCAAGTAAGATAGAACAATTAGAAGATTTTATGAAAACTACACATATTAACTTTGATAAAGAAGACTTTCAATTTTAGTAAGCTCTAATTCACCTAGTGCCCTGTTTTTTAGATTAAATAATAAAAAACTAGGGCATTAGGGCAGCAAAATTTAACGTAGGGCATTTAAAAATTAATTAATTACCTTTAGTGAAAGTAAGTAATTGCAATAGATATATATATTTAGGGCACTTGTGGCATTAAAATTATAAAACTTTATAAAACAATTAAATATATTAATTTTAAGGTTTGATAAAATAAGTGCCCTAATGCCCTAAGATTAGTTTTTATATATTGTAGGTTTAAATTTTAATATAGAGATTTTTAATTTATGAATAGTATTAAAAGAATTATCAATAAAAGTGTCTATGTAAATTTTTCCGACGGGGGATATAGATAATAATGATGATGCTAATATCTAAAATAAGAAAAAGCATCTGATAACAAGTATGTTTTTAGATACTTTTTCTCGTTTGAAATTATTATAATTTAAAACATATAATTTTTTACATAACCATAAAATTCATAGTTATCAAATATAGGAATAGTAGAATCGAATTTTACGTAAATAGGAGTTTCAATTAATTCAGGATATTTATTGAAGAGTACTGTATCACCATAAATAATTGCTTGTAAGGCTAAATTTAGATGCTCTTTAAAAATATTATATCGTCTATTAGATTCTTCAAAATCACCATTACCCACATAAACATAAAAAATTAAAGTATAAGGTTTATTGTCACAAATAATCCATTTTCCTAAAACCTCATCACGCAGTTTCTGATCTATGGCAGAATTATTATAGACAGATCCAATATCTAAAAACATCATGCCTGTAGTATCAGAATGAGTAAGCGTGTATTTTCTATCTTCAATTGGTCCACTCTCTGTCATAGGTGGTATAAATGTTATCTCAAGTTTGTCGGGGCTAAATCTCATATTATCACCAACTTTCAAATATTTGTTATTTTATCATATAGAAAATTAGACCAATATGTTCTTAATTAAAATTTAAAGTTTTTGTTTAATCATTAACTTGAAAAAAATTATACTATAGTAAATATATCAAACGATAATTAGAAAAATAGTAAGTTATAAAATTAATTTAAAATATGTACAAGCAATGTAACTATATAGTTAGTTTATAAGTTTAATATTCTATAATTATATAGTAATTAAAATTTGAATTAAAAATATAATTCAAAGAAGGAAAAATATTATGTATAAATATACTAATAAACAAATAGAGGACACATTAAATCTTATAGGTTCTACAATCCTATAAATAGGGGGGAAAAATGGATATTAAAGCTATAATACAAAAGTTATATGATACTAATGATGCATCAAGAGAAGAGTTACTTTATCTATTAGACAATATAGATGATGATAGTAAAAAATTTCTTATAGATAAGGCTTACAAAACAAGGTATAAATATTTTAAAAATACAGTATTTATGAGAGGGTTAATAGAAATTAGTAGCTACTGTAAAAAAGACTGTTTATACTGTGGGCTTAGAAGAAGTAATAAAAATGCACAAAGATATAGATTAGATGTAGATGATATAGTAGAATGTGCAAAAAGAGGAGACGAGCTTGGATATAAGACTATAGTTTTACAAGGTGGAGAAGATGCTTTCTACACTGATGAAAAAATGATACAAATTATAAAAGCTATTAAAAAGGAACTTCCAAACAATGCATTAACTTTATCTATCGGTGAAAGAAGTTATGATTCTTATAAAAAGTTATATGAAGCTGGGGCAGATAGATTTTTACTTAGACATGAAAGTGCAACTAAGAGTTTATATGAATCTATTCATAATAATGAATCATTTGAAGAAAGAATAAGATGTCTAAGAAACTTAAAAGAAATAGGATTTCAAGCAGGGGCAGGATTTATGGTTGGACTACCTAATCAAACTAATGAAGATTTAGTAAATGATTTAAGGTTTATAAAGGAGTTAGAACCTGCAATGTGTGGCATAGGTCCATTTATTCCTCATAAAGACACACCTCTTAGAGATTGTAGTGCAGGGACTATAGAAAAGACTGTAATTTTACTTGCAATAACAAGATTATTATTACCAAAAGTATTACTACCTGCAACTACGGCACTTTCAAGTATTGATAGTAACGGACGAAATGAAGGATTAAGAGCAGGAGCAAATGTTATAATGCCAAATTTATCACCAATGAGTGTTAGAAAAAAGTATTCTTTATATAATAATAAAGCATTTATATTAGATGAAGATGCAGAGTATAGAGATAGTATAGAAGAAAAGCTAAAGGAAGCAGGCTTTGAACTAGTTGTTTCAAGAGGAGATAATCCAGATTTTATATAAAAGAATATATAAGCTTAGATGATATAGATTTTAAAATATAGAATAATAAAGTTAAAATTAAGAAATATTATTAATCATATATCATATTATTAGTAATTTTTTGGACATTTGTCTCTAACTTATTATAAAAAACTTGAACATAAAAAACATTATGATATAATCAATTTACTTTATATAAAACATCAACAAGGAGATTTTAAATGAATGACTTATCCTATTACTTAGATATTTGTCCTGATTTTATAAAAAATAAATTTATATATACAGAGTTTAATACTTTTGATAAAATTCTAAATCAAAATGATAAGCCTTATTTTGTATATATTATAAAAAAAGGAAGAGTTAAGGTTTATTCTTTGGCTCATATTAAAGTTAAATATTTAGAGAGAATATACTGTGAATACAATATATTTGGAGAGTTAGAGCTATTTATAGATAAGCCAATTCTAAATTATGTAGAGGCTATGGAACACTGTGAAGTAGTAAAAATACCTAAAGATGCTTTCTTAGAATGGATTAGATATGACAGTGATTTTTCTTTATATATACATGTTCAACTTTCAAAAAAAATGTATTATACTTCTATAAATAGTAAGACAAATGTAGCGTATCCTCTAAAATCTAGAATAATATTCTTTATGTCTAGTTTTCTAGAGGAGCATAAAGTAGATACCATTCATAAGGATATATTGGTAGAAGGTGTTGGATCTAATGTTAGAAGTATTAATAGAATTATTAAAGAATTGGTAAATGAAAATCTTATTGAATATAATAAAGGATTTATAAAAGTAAAAGATATGGATAAGCTTTTGGATAAAATTTCACAATAACTACAAAATATTAAGTATGAGAAATCTGGAGGCAAACAATGATAAATAGAAAATTATTAATAGAAAAAGCTTTTGATGCACAAAAATTCTGTTATACACCTTATTCTAAATTTAATGTAGGTGCAGCATTACTTTGTTCTAATGGAGATATATATACAGGGTGTAATATAGAAAATGCAGCTTTTACACCAACAAACTGTGCTGAAAGAACAGCTTTTTTTAAAGCAGTTTCTGAAGGTCAAAAAGATTTTAGTGCAATTGCTGTAGTAGGAAATCATGAAGGTTTAAAACAAGGAGAAGGAGATTTCTGTGCACCTTGTGCTGTATGCAGACAAGTTATGGCAGAGTTTTGTGATCTAAAAGATTTCAAGGTTATCATAGCGAAAAGTACAGAGGAATATTTAGAATACTCATTAGAGGAACTTTTACCTCTTGCATTTACAGGCAAGGATTTAGATAAATAATAGGATAGAATATATATTGTTAATTATTTTATTGTATCTATAGAAAATATTAATTTAATGTAGAGAGCAGATTAGTGTGCTCTCTATTTTTATGTAAAATTATAAATACATATTATTTAATTTTTTATATTATATATGTGGGAATATTATTTATAAATTATATTTAATTGTTATTTTAAAAATATTATATTTTATAATGTACGTAGGGATTTTATTATACATTGGTAGAATTATTATGTTTAAAAGTATAAAAAAAGTATATTAATTATAATAGTAATAATTATATATAAAAATAATTATATAAGGGAAGGCATATTATGGAAGAATCAAAGATTATAAAAATGATAAATAATAACCCTAATATTATATCAACAATAAATAATCCAACAGAAGAGATGAAATTATTAGCACTTAAAAAAGATGGATTAACATTAGAATATATACAAAATCCAACTAAAGAGATGCAAGAATTAGCATTAGAGAATAATATTAGAGCGATTAAATATATAGATAATCCAACAGAAGAAATGATGATAAAAGCAGTAAATTCAGGCTGGAGTATATTAGAATATATAAAAAATCCAACAGAAGAAGTAATTAAACTAGCTATAAATCAAGCAGGATGGGCTATAAAATATGCTAAAAATCCTAGTGAAGAATTACAATTATTAGCAGTTAGAAAAAATTACGACTCAATTAAATTTATAAAAGAACCTTATAAAAGTGTTCAAAAAGAGGCAGTAAGAATCAGTTATGATGCCTTAAGATATATAAAATTACCAACATTTGATATACAACTTGAAGCCATAAAAAGTAATGAGGCGGCAATAGGTTTAATATATGATTTGGATAAAAGTAAAAAGTTGGAACTTTTAAAGGTAAATATTTTAGTCATTAAATATATAGCAAGAGAAATAGATAAAGAGGAATTAGAAACTGTATTAAAAGAAGTTTTATCAAAAGAAGATGTTGAAGAAAAGTATATTAGAGATTTTCTAAATTGTAGTATTATAGATAGAAATAGTGAAAAATTCAGAATTGATAAAATAATATTTATTTATAAATATGGTAGTAAAAAGGCTAAAAAAATAGCTGTAGATGAGAAATTAAAGATGATATAGAGGAGATAGGCTTATGAACTTTATAGATACATTAAAGAGCGTTGACTTAGTATTATCAACGAATGAAGTACCACTAGTAGTAGGAGAAAGTGGAATAGGAAAAACTGCATTAGCTAGAAAGCTTTCATATGAAAATAATTGGAGTTTAGTTGTTATTGATGGAAACTTACTTAAAGAAGGTGAAATAGGTGGACTTCCAACTATAGAATCTTATTTTACAACAAACTCTAATGGAGATAATATAGAAAAGAAAACTACAGTATATGCAGTTCATAATAAACTAAGAGAAATTGATGAAGAAATAGCTAAAGGTAAAACAGTTCTTTTATTTATAGATGAGATAAACCGTTGTGAACATACAGTACAACAGGAATTAATGAATTTAATATTAAATAGAGAAATAAATGGATATAAGTTACATGATAATGTAAAAATATTAGCTGCAATGAACCCATCAAGTAAATATAGTTCAGACTTTGATTATCAAGTTGTAGATATGGATGCAGCTCAAGAAAATAGATTTGTATGGTTAAACATGGAACCTGATTATACACAGTGGTTAAATTGGGCAATTGATGCAGGTATAGAACAAAAAGTTATAGAGTTTATATCAACATTTCCTGAATATTTACACAAAGTAAATGAAGATGATGTACGTGCAACTCCAAGGAGTTATGAAAGGGTATCTAAGAGTTATAAGATTTATAAAGAAAATAAAGACTCAATACCTAGATCAGTGTTTTTAAATGTTATAAAAGGTAATGTAGGAAAGGTTATAGCTGAAGAATTTATAAGTTTTATTGAGTCTGATTGTAGTCCATTAATATCTTATGATGATGTGTTTTCATGTAAAACTTTAAATCAAAGCATTATAGAAAAAGTAAAAGGTGAAAGTCATACAAGACTTTATTTATCAGCAATGAATATTTTAAAAACATTAGAGTTAAATATAGAAAATAATGAGAGTGAATCAGATTACTATATAAATAGATTTATGGAATTTTTAAAGTTATATCCTGTTGATTTAATGGTTGGAATAATGAAGGATATAAAAAGTAGCTATGTGAAAGTTTATAAAAAAGCTATAGAAAACGAAAAATTCGTAGAACTATATTTTGAATCTTATAATTTAATAAGGGGATAATCTATGGAAAGTTATTTTGATAAGCAAGTTAAGTATCTTTATAATAAGGCAGAAGAAGTTATAAACACTTATGCAATGTTAAAAGCAAATCATAAAGGTGAAAACTTTGAAATAGATATACCACAGGATTTTAAAGATGAATTTTTTAAACTAGTAGATAAAGTTAATTTAAGTCTTATGGAAGATAAAGAAAATTTTTATGGGTATTTTTTATTTCAAACTTCAAGAGATATTAGATTTGATATAAGTAGTCCAACTGCTGTAAATTTTAAAGGAGCTAAATATATAATATATTTTAATCCAATAATCTTTTTAAATCTTAATATGAAACAGATGGAAACTACTATTAAGCATGAAATACTTCATATATTATCCATGCATTTATTAAGAAGTAAAGAATTAAAAAATAAGTATAGTACATTAGCTATTAATATGGCAATGGATATAGTAGTAAATCAATATTTAAATTACTTACCACCATATGCTACAACACTTCAATCAGTAAATTCAAGTTATTCTTTGAAGTTAGAGCCTTATGAATCTTTTGAATATTACGTAGAAAAAATTCAAACAGAACTTGATTTACAAGAAGTAGATGAAAATGGTGAAGAAGTTGATAATTATGAAAATGAAAATATAGAAACTGAATATAACCCAGAACATACCCATGATATTTGGAAAGAATCTGATGAGATAGATGAAAAGACTCTTAAAGAATTTACAGAGAAGTTTGTTAATATATCTCAAAAAGGCGAGATACCTAATTATCTAGGTGGTTTAATAGCAGGACTTAAAAATAGTAAGGGAGAATTACCTTGGAATCTATATCTTAAAAGATTAATGGGAACAGTTGAAAGCAATAAAAAGAAAACAATAACAAGAAGAAATAGAAGACAACCAAACAGATTAGATTTAAGAGGTGAGCTTAGAGGCCATAAAGCAGAAATAGCTGTTGCACTTGATATAAGTGGAAGTATTAGTGATGAGGAATTTAAACAAGCTATTAAAGAAGTACTTAATATAGTAAAAAACTATAACCATGAAATTACAATTATAGAATGTGATAATGAAATTAGACGTACTTATAAAGTTAAATCTGTAAAAGATATAAAAGAAAGAATTAATATAAGAGGTGGAACTAAGTTTACACCAGTTTTTGAATATGCCAACAAGAAAAAAATTAATTTATTAATATATTTTACTGATGGTAAGGGTGAAGATAATTTAGAGGTAATACCTAGGGGATATAAGATTTTATGGGTCATATCAGGTAGGGGAGATAAGCTTTCTTTAAGAGAAAGTTATGGAGCTGTTAAAAAACTTAGCAAGGTTGAAGTAAAAGAAGATGTTATAGACATGAGTGATGTTAGAACTGATGGATACTCAATGAATAACCAACAACCAATGTGGTAAATCATAAATATATGATATTAACAAAAAATATAAAGAAATCATAATATACACTGTAATAATTGATTACATTATTAGGAGGTATATTATGGATAAATCTTGTCCGAAATATGATATTCAAAAAGTATTTTCAGGATACAACCAATCTAAACCAAACGCATATGCTCAAATAAAGGGTGGACCATTAGCACCTTGTATAAAAGGAACTATATATTTATATCAACTAGATGAAGGAGTATATATAAAGGTATATATAACAGGTATACCTAATGTAAATAATCAAGGGAGCTCTTTTCATGGACTTCATATTCATGAAGTTGGAGATTGTTCTATTGGAAATAATAGTGAGCCATTTACTGCTGCAAAATCTCATTACAATCCAAGTAAGGTAGAACATCCTATGCATGCAGGTGATTTACCACCAATTCTATCAGCTAATGGAATAGGAATACTTTCAACATTTACTAATAGATTTACTGTAGAGGAAGTTATAGGTAAGTCTTTCATAATTCACTCAGGATATGATGATTTTACTTCACAACCAGCAGGAAATGCAGGTACAAGATGGGCGTGTGGAGTAATTGATTATTATTAGAAGTTAAAGTTTAAATTTACATTAATCACTTATGTTAATAAATTATAGAATTAAACAATATTAATAGAAAGGTTCTTGAGATTTAATCAAGGACTTTTTAATTTATTAGATATTATAAATAAAAGTTTTATTTTTTTATAATAGGGTATATAAGATAAAGTAATTACATAAAATTTATAAAATATGTTGATAATTTATAATATTTTCTACTGATTTTTATTGACTATACAATACTATATGATATAATAAAAATATGAATCAAGTGATAATGATTATTAATAATATACATAGTAATAAAAAATGGAGGAAAAAAATGAAAAGATTAAAAGCATTAGTTGCACTAAGTTTAACAATAGCTACTCTTGGAATAGCTACTGGTTGTTCAGGAAGTAGCAACAATGAAGAAAATAATAAATCAGAAACAAGAATAGTAGAGACGGCTAAGGGAGAAGTTGAAATACCAGCTAATCCACAAAGAATAGTAGATATATCAGGAAATAGTGAAGAGTTAGTATTATTAGGATATACTCCAGTAGGAACTGCTAATGTTGATTCATATAAAACTGACTCAGTTCCATCATATGTTAAAGATGAATTAGGAGAGTCTAAAATAGTTGGTCACTCAATGATGGATACTATGGATACAGAAGCAATACTTGGATTAGAGCCAGATTTAATAATAATGGCACCAAGACAAGAAAAAATATATGATCAATTAAAAGAAATAGCTCCAGTAGTTATGTTAGATGATGAATACAATGACTGGGAAGCTAAATTAATGGATGTAGCTGAAATCTTTGAGAAAGAAGATGAAGCTCAAAAATGGTTAGATACTTATTATGTAAAAGCTGAAGAAGTTGGTAAAGAAGTAAAAGCTGCAAAAGGTGAAGATGAATCATATATAGCAGTTTTAGCACAAACAGGTGGTCAATTCATGGTATTTAGTAATGCTGGAATAGGTACAGTATTAAGTGAAGATATGGGTCTTAAGCAACCTGAAAATATGCCAGAACAAGATTCTATAACATTACCTACTATTACTATGGAAGGTTTAGCTGAAATAGATGCTGATAATATAATAGTTATAGGAACTGAATCTGATAAAGCTGATTTAGAAAAAAGTTCTGTTTGGGCACAAATAAGAGCTGTAAAAGAAGGAAATGTAACAATTTTAGATGCTAGTCCATACTTCAGTCAGCCATACAACCCAATAGGAAGATTATTAATATTAGATACAATCAAGGACGAACTTGTAAAATAGTGTATAAATAAATGGTAGGTGGAAAAGAAATAAATTTTTTCACCTACTATTTATATTTACATGTAAATTTATGGAGGTTAGATGAAAAAGATTAATAGAAAAACAGCAACATGTTTACTTATGCTTGTAGGTTTCATACTACTTATAGTTGGAATAGTAACATCAGTTTCTTTAGGAGCAAGAAACATAGATTTATCAACAATAATTAATAGTATACTTCATGATAGTAATGATATAAACACTAAATTAATTAGAGATGTAAGGATACCTAGAGCTATTGCAGCGGCTCTTGTAGGAGGTTTTTTAGCAGTAGCAGGTGCTATAATGCAAGGTATAACTAGAAATCCAATTGCAGAACCATCTGTAATGGGTATAACACAAGGTGCTACATTTATGATAGCAGTGGCATTTGTATTACAAAGAATATATCCAGATTTAATAATAAATAGTTTTTCAATGATGATGTTTGCATTTGTAGGGGCAAGTATAAGTGGACTTTTAGTTTATTTTGTAAGCTCAAGAAGAATAAGAAAAGTAGATCCTGTTAAACTTGCACTTGCAGGAACTGCACTAGGAACATTGCTAATATCACTAGCTATGGGAATATCAATGTACTTTAACTTATCTCAACAACTTAGCTTTTGGATATCAGGTGGATTAACTAGTGCAAAGTGGGAAGGAGTTAGGCTACTAGCAATATTAGGAGGAATAGGTCTAATTGGAGCAATTTTTTTATCTCCTAAAATTACGATATTAAGTTTAGGAGAAGAGGTTGCCATAGGATTAGGACAAAAAACAAATCAAGTAAGGTTTATAAGTATAGTATTAGTAATATTATTAACAGGTGTATCTGTTTCTGTTGCAGGTAATATAGTTTTTGTTGGGCTTATAATTCCTCAAATAGCAAAGGCTATAGTAGGTGCTGATTATAAATATATAATACCAAGTTCAATGGTATTAGGTGCAGTTTTATTAGTATATAGTGATATATTAGCAAGAATGATAAACCCACCATATGAAACTCCAATAGGTTCATTAACGGCACTTTTAGGAGTACCTATGTTTATATACCTTGTTAGAAAGGATGCAAAATAGATTATGAATATAAATAAGAACAAAAAATTTATAATAGTTATATCAGTATTACTATTGATGATATTTGGTACGTTTTTAATTAGCTTAAATACAGGTTCATTATCAATAAGTCCTAGTGATGTAATAAAAACATTAATAGGTCAAGGTTCAAAAGCTCATGAAATAGCTATATTTAAATTAAGATTACCTAGAATAGTAATAGGTATACTTGTTGGTACAGCATTGGCAATATCAGGGACTATACTTCAAGGTGTTACTAAAAATGATTTAGCAGACGCTGGTATACTAGGTATAAATTCAGGTGCGGCATTATTTGTTGTAGTATATATTTATCTAATGAATGGTAATGTATATGATGGTGTAAGTAACCTTACTATATTTACAATGCCAATAGTAGCACTTAGCGGAGCTATATTTGGAGCATTTTTAATATATGCACTTGCATGGAGAAATGGAATAAATTCATCAAGGTTATTATTAGTAGGTATAGGAATAAACATTGCATTTACATCAATACTTACAATATTCCAATTAAGATTTACTACACAAGAATTTAATAGAGTTATGGCTTGGACAAACGGAAGTATATGGGGTGCTAGCTGGAAATATGTAATAGCAGTATTACCATTTATATTAGTATTTACTTTATTAACATTGTATAAATCGAGATACTTAGATGCACTAAACTTAGGAGATGAAGTAGCAACAGGTTTAGGTGTAGAAGTAGAAAAAGAAAGAAGAAAATTAATAGTGTTCTCAGTAGTTTTAGCAGGAGTTGCAACATCTGTAGCAGGAAGTATAGGATTTTTAGGACTAGTTGCACCTCATATAGCTAGAAAATTAGTAGGACCAAAACATATTAAATTAATACCGACATCAGCTCTTGTAGGAAGTGTAATACTATTAATAGCTGATACCATAGCAAGAAATATAATTGCACCTATGGAACTTCCTGTTGGGATAGTTGTAGCAGTAATAGGCGTTCCATACTTTATTTATCTAATGTTAGCGGATTAAATAAGAGATTAGATAAAAATTATATTTAAGAGGAGATAAATATGAATTGTATAAGCACTAAAAATTTAAATATTTCTTATGGAAATTTAGATATAGTAAAAGATTTAAATTTAGATATACCAAAAGGTAAAATAACTACAATAATAGGATCTAATGGTTGTGGTAAATCTACAATATTAAAAACAATAGCTAGAATAATACAACCTAAAAGCGGAGATATATTTGTAAATAATATAAATATAAAAGATCAAAGTCCAAAGGAATTAGCTAAAGCTGTTGCAGTTCTTCCTCAAAGTCCACAAGCACCAAGTGGACTTACAGTAGAAGAATTAATAGCATATGGAAGATTCCCACACCAAAAAGGTTTTGGAAAAATGAGAAAAGAAGATAATGATATAGTAACATGGGCACTTCAATCAACAGGAATAGAAGAGTTTAGAGATAGACCTATAGAAGCATTATCAGGAGGACAAAGACAAAGGGCTTGGATAGCTATGGCACTAGCTCAACAAACTGATATACTTATACTTGATGAGCCAACAACATATTTAGATTTAGCTCATCAACTAGAAATATTAAAATTACTAGAAGAATTAAATAGAAAACAAGGTACAACTATAGTTATGGTAATACATGAGCTTAATAATGCTGCTAGATTTGCAGACCATATGATAGGTGTCAAAAAAGGTAAAGTTATTTGTCAAGGTAGTGCGGAAGAAGTAATGACAAAGGAAAACTTAAAAGAACTATTTAATATTGATGCCGAGATAGTTCAAGACCCTAGAAATAATAAGCCAGTATGCTTAACTTATGACATGATAATTTAGGAGACAAAAATGGAAACTAAAGTATTAGTAAAAGACGAATTAAAAGAAGAAAAAATATGGCGTTTAATTATAAAATATTCAGTACCAGCTATTTTAGCAATGATGGTAACATCTTTATATAATACAGTAGATAGAGCATTTATAGGATCTATGAAAGATGTAGGAGCATTGGCTATATCTGGACTTGGAGTTACAATGCCTATACTTACAATATTAGGTGCATTCTGTGTTGGTCTTGCAGTTGGAGGTAGTACCAATATAGCAATTAAATTAGGAGAAGGAAATAAAGAAGAAGCCGAAAAGGCATTAGGTAATACTATAGCAATAGAATTATTAGTTGGTATAGTAATGATGAGTATATCAATATTTTTCTTAGAAGATATATTATATATTTTTGGAGCTAGTAATGATACTATAAAATACTCAATGGATTATATGAGTGTAATAATGTATGGTACATGGTTTAACTTACCTGGATTTGCAATGAATAGTGCCATAAGAGCAGATGGAAATCCTAAATTTGCATCGAAGATGATGATAATAGCTTGCTTATTTAATTTAATACTAGACCCTATATTTATATTTGGATTTGGTATGGGAATTAAAGGGGCAGCATTAGGAACTGTAATATGCCAGTTAGTAATCTGTTTATGGTCTGGATATTACTTTACTTTTGGGAAATCAAACTTAAAGTTAAAATTAAAAAATATAAAAATAGAATCAAAAATAATAAAAGGAATACTAGTAATAGCTATAACACCGTTTTGTATGGAACTTGCATCAGGATTTATACATTTAATAACTAACAAAGTATTAAAAGTATATGGTGGAGATTTAGCAATAGGTGCTATGACAGCTATAACTTCTATAAATTTACTTTTCTTAATGCCTGTATATGGAATAAGTCAAGGTATGCAGACTATAATTGCATATAACTATGGCGCAAAACAATTTGAAAGAGCTAAAAAGGCATTATTAATAGGAATAGTAGCAGCAACGATAGTTTTATCGTTTGGAATTTTTGCTATTTTATTATTCCCGAAACTGTTTATAGGTATATTTACAAAAGATGCAATTCTTACAGATTTAGCATTAAATGGAATATATATTTATTCGTTAACATTGCCTGCAATAGGTATATGCATATTAGGAACAGTTTATTTCCAATCAATAGGAAGTGCAAAGAAATCAATAGTACTTAGTTTATTAAGACAAGTTATTGTATTTATACCATTAATACTAGTAGTACCAAAGTATTTTGGACTAAATGGAGTATGGGCAGCTCAGCCTTTAGCAGATGTAGTATCAATGATTATAATAGGATTATTCTTGATAAAAGAATTTAAATATTGTAAATTATAGAGTTAAAAATAAAAGATCATATTAAGTATTGAAATTTTAAAATACTCATATCTATTGGATATGGGTATTTTTGATTTGTTATAAATATAACTGTATTAAAAGTTAAATATATATAAATTAATTACCTTAGAAATAAAAAATATTGCTTTATACATTTCAATTTAAGTGATATAATCTATTTTTGTAAAATTAATGAATAAGGAGGCATTTATGATGGATAAAGATGTTCACAAATATAAAAAAGATGTCTTAAGATTAGCTACATTTATAGGTCAATTGATGCTTAGTAATGGAGCAGAAACTTATAGAGTGGATGATACCGTAAAAAGAATTTGTAGCTCACGAGGATTTACTCACATAAATGTATTTGTTGCACCGAACACGATTATAGTATCTGATGATAGATTTGACGGGTATACATTTATGAAAGTAATAGAAAATAGATGTATAAATTTAAATAAAATAGATTTGCTAAATGATTTTTCTAGAAAATTTGTTAGTCAAACAAATATGTCAATAGACGATGCAATAGAAGAATTAAAAAATCTAGAAGATAAACCACCGCATTCACAAATTGCTATAAATATATGGACAGCAATTGGTTCTTCTAGCTTTGCTGCATTAGTTGGAGGGGATAATGTATTAACCTTTATGTTAACTCTTATAACATCAGTAATGGCTATGAGTATATATGATAAAGTAAAAAAAATAAGTAATATTCCAGTTTTTGCTACATTAGTATCCTCAATAATTATAGGTCTTTGTGGAGTAGGTCTTGTAGAAGTTGGAATATTAGACACACCAAAAATGTTGATAGTAGGGTCAATAATGCCCCTTTTACCAGGAGTACCATTTATAAAGGCGATAAGAGACCTAGTATCAGGAGAGCTTATGTCAGGAGTAGGACGAGCAATTGAAGCAGGAATTATTGCTACAGCTATTGCAGTAGGTGTTGGGGTAGCAATGAATATATATGTTAGATTTGGAGGCGTATTATAATGATTTGGATGCCCATGTATATACATGTGATATTTTCATATTTAGCAGCAGTTGGATTTGCAGTATTTTTAAATTCTCCTAAAAAAACACTTTATGTAGCCGGTGGTATAGGAATGGTATCATGGATTATATATGTACTTTTAATGAGAATCAACATTGATATGATGACTTCGAATTTTATTGCAGCAGCTGTTGCAGCATTAATAAGTGAAATATTAGCGAGAAAGATGAAAAAGCCTACTATATTATTTATAGTTCCTGGAATAATAACATTGATACCAGGGTTAGGATTATATAATACAATGTTTTATGTAGTAGAAGGTGATTTCCAATTAGCTTTCACGACGGGGGCTAATGTTTTTTTAGCAAGTGGAGCTATAGCTCTTGGTGTTATTGTGATTTCGTCTTTATTTAGAACATATTATAAAAACTTAAAAGAGAAGTTACACATTAATAAAGTTTTATAAAATTAAAAATATATTAGTAAAATGGTTAATACCTTTTTATTATAATAAATAATGTAGAATTATTAGCTAAAATATGATTATAATTTATGTATAAAAAATATAAGTAGATAATTTGATGATTTTTATATTTTGATAAAAGATAGTTATAATTATAAATGATAGAATATAAGATATTAAAGGAAAATAATGCTTCACAAGAAGTTCTAGATACATTAGTATTTCTTTAATCAGCTGCACAAAACTTATAGGATTTGAAAAAGACGTATATGAGTTAATAGATATTGTTTTTTAGGTGTAGCAGAAGATGATACTCCAAAACAATCATCTAGAAAGACTTTAAAAGATGTTGTAACATTCATAGATTAAATAATAAAAAGCTTATTAGATACTCACTAATAAGCTTTTTATTATTATAAAAATAATCAATTTTAAATTTTGATTTATATATATGTTATGCTAGTTAAATACAATTAATAAAACACTAGATTCTGTCAACGTATATTTTGTTAGTGAAAAAACTCTATATAGCAATTTTAATACATTTAGTAAAATAGCTAAGACAATAGGTCAAATAAGATATAAAAATACTTATAAATATCAAACAACTCTACGGTTAGTTTATTGAAATGTATTACCAACTAGTTTAAATTAATATTAAGAGGTGATAATGATGGATTGTGAAAAAATTGGAAATTTAATATATAAATTAAGAAAAGATAAGAATATGACTCAAAAGCAAATAGCTGATTTAATGAATATAAGTGATAAAACAATCAGTAAATGGGAAAGAGGTTTAGGATGTCCTGATATTTCTTTACTTCCAGAATTATCACAAATATTAGGTGTAAGTATTGATCAAATATTATCTGGACAGATAAATTTAAACGATTTAGTAGGAGGAAATATGAATAAATTAGAGTTTTATGTATGTTCACAATGTGGAAATTTAATGACAGCTACTGGAAATGCTACAATATCTTGTTGTAGTAAAACTTTAGAGCCGTTGGTTGCAAAGAAGGCAGAAGATGGACATAAGCTTGATATAGAACCAGTAGAGGATGAACTATATGTTACAACTGATCATGATATGAAAAAGGAACATTATATATCTTTTGTTGCATATGTAAAAGGCGATAGAGCTCTTATTATGAAACAGTACCCTGAATGGAATATGCAATTTAGATTCCGTAAATCTGGTCATGGAAAATTATATTTCTATTGCACAGATCATGGGCTATTTTATCAAATAGTATAATTATAAATAATAAGGATTGATTAAAAAGTGTAATATTAGATTAAATTATTATTTAATAGGAGGATTTTAACTAATCAATAGATGTATTTTTCATAGTTTGAGATGAATTATTAAAAGATATAATAAAGAAATTAGATACTATAATTTGTTATTTTTTCTATTTTATAAAAAAAAACTACAGTTGGGGGGACTGTAGTTTAAATATACCTGGGGGAGATAGGTATGTTTTCCGTTCATATCTTAAGTATTATCATTTATCAAAATAATATACATATTTTAAAAAAAATTTCATAAAATAATTTGTTTAATATAAATCCATATAAAGTTATATTAACTAGACAGTTAATATAGGACAGAATTAAGAAAGTTTATTAAATATTAAATATTAAATTATAATAGAAAACCACCTATCAAAAGATAGGTGATTTTATTTAGGCTAGCATAATACTTATATTAATATATAAGTTTCAACTAATAAATATTATTATAGAAATAAAGTATTATGTAAATGAGTAAAAATATAGTATATTAATAATAAACAATATCCAATATAATTATATTAATATTTAATATATGAAATAACTATTAAGATAATGTAAAAGATGAAATTTTATAAAGAATAAAGGATTATATTTATATAATCTTATTTAATATAATATAAATAATAAAATACAAAGTAGGAGAAAACAATGACAACGATAATAGATGCAATAAAAATGTGCGAAGAGAAAATAAATATATATCAAAATGATACTAAAAATATAGAAATAAAAATTGGAAAAAAGCCTAAATTTATAATAATAAACGCATCAAATGATGAAGGAAATGCAAGATATATAAAAGGTAAAATAAAAGAAGGAGAAAAAGCTGGATTAAAAGTAGAAGTTGTAAAATTTGAAGAAGATTGTAACGATGAAGACGTATTAAACATAATAAATAGATGTAATGAAGAGAAAATACCAGTTATACTTCAACTACCAACATTTAAACATTTAAACACTAAAAAACTTATGGAATCAATAAACTATGATGTAGATGCAGATGGTTTTGCTAGACAATGGATAGGGGAAATAAATTTAGGAAATGATAAAAGATTAGCCCCAGCAACACCTAAAGGGGTGATATCTTTATTAGAACAGTACAATGTAGATATAGAAGGAAAAATAGCTTTGGTTATAGGAAAATCAAATCATGTAGGAAAGCCATTATGTACCATGTTAATGAATAGGGGTGCAACTCTTATAAATGCAAATAGTAAAACAAAAGATTTATCTAGTTTAGTAAAAATGGCTGATATAATAATTTCCTGTGTAGGGCGTCAAAATCTTATAAAATCAGAAGATATAAAAGAAGATGCGGTTGTAATAGGAGTAGGATTTACTTATATAAATGGTAAGCAAATTCTAGATTTTGATGTTGATGAAATAGTATCTTTAGGTAAAGCTAAATTTGTTTCAAATAGGATAAATTGTACAGGAAAAGCAACTATAAATTCATTAATAGATAATGTTATAGAATTGTATAAAATGAATTTTAATATAATGTAGTATATTTTAAATAAGGGATATGAGCTAAGCAGTAGAAAATATCATATTATTGGAGAAATGAGCAAAGTGAATTTTTAATTCAAATGGAGGTAATTATGAAAAGAACGGATTATATATCTTGGGATGACTATTTCATGGGGATATCACTTTTATCAGCAATGAGAAGTAAGGATCCATCTACTCAGGTTGGAGCTTGTATAGTTGATAAAGATAATAGAATAGTATCTATTGGATACAATGGATTTGTAAATGGATGTAGTGATGAGGATTTTCCTTGGTCGAGGGAAGGGGAATTCTTAGAAACTAAATATCCGTATGTAGTACATGCTGAGCCTAATGCAATATTAAATGCAAGAGGAAAGTCATTAGAGGGATGCAGAATTTATGTCAACTTATTCCCTTGCCATGACTGTGCGAGAACTATTATACAATCTGGAATAAAGAAAGTATATTATTTAGTGGATAAATATGCAGACACAGATTCAATAAAAGCATCCAAATACATGTTTGAAAAAGCAAAGGTAGAACTAATACAGTTAACTCCAAAAGTTGATAAGATAGAAATAGATTTTAATAAAAAATAGAAAATACTTATAAAAATAGCCTATATACTAAATTAACAAAGAAGTATATAGGTTATTCCTCTAAAAAAGTAGAAATTCTATATTTTGATGGACTCATATTAGTATATTTTTTAAATACCATACTATAATAATTTTGATTATTAAAACCAACTTCTATTGCAATATCTAGCAGGTTTAAATCACTATTTATTAAAAGATTCTTACTTTTTTCTACTCTAAAGTGATTTAAAAAATATGAAAATGTATTTCCTGTATATTTTTTAAATAAACTACAAAAATAACTTTTATTAATATCTAAGTAATTACATAATGAGTCAATTGTTATATCTTGGTTATAATTAACATGAACAATTACATAATGAGTCAATTGTTATATCTTGGTTATAATTAACATGAACATATTCTATAGCTTTTCTTATATAAGGATTAAAAGATTTATTATTCATATTTTTATCCAATTTATCATTAGCTATATTTAAAATTAATTTAGACATATAGTTAGAACACTCTAAAGAGCGATAAGGTATGTTATGTAAATCATTCTCAATCGGTTTATTTAATATAGGTCCTAACACAAAATATCCTTTATTTTTATTAAATTTAGAAATACTTACAATCTTATAGTGAATGTCTATATTTTTGTATAAATGGACATTTAAATGATTACCTGAATTACTTATTAAAGATTTTATCTTATCTAATGGAAATATTTCATCAAAATAATCACTGTATCCAATTTTATATATATCATTGAACTTACTTGAAATAACTTTTACAGGTATATTGCAACATTCATAAAAATCTTTAACTACTGAAATTATAAAATCCATAAAAAACTCCTAAAAAATATTTTTAAAATAAATTTAAGCAAAAAAAATTAAAAAAATGCAAATATATTTAAAAATTTTATGTATAAAAAATATATAATTAACCTGTTAATGAAAATCAATATCATATATAAATAACATAATAGATAATATAAAGTATAAATTTTAAAAAGTCAATAATAAATAATAATTATTTTTAGATAAGATTTATTATTAATTTGAAGTGGAGGAGAAATTATGGCTTTAAGAAAAAGAGGTTTAAAAGTAGCAGTTACAACAATGGCAATAATATCAGTTATATCATCAGGAGGATTAAATAATATTTATGCTGATGGAAGTATAACTAAAAATACTACAGCAATAGAAAGAACACTAGAGGATAAAACTTATTCAGTAACAAATAAAATAGAATATATAAAAGATGATGAAATAATAACATCTGGTCATGGATACCAATCTTTAAGGGACTCTTTATCAGAAAATACAATAATAGAAGTTAAAAATAGTAAAATATACATGACTTTAGAATTTACAGATTCTCAATATAGCCTTATAGATAATATAAGAGTGACAGTAGATGAAAAAACAACTAATTTTGAAAAATCAAGTGATAAAAAATATACAGTTGAATTAGAAAGTTTAGATTCAAATATACAATTAAGTTATAATGTTAATATACCAATACCTAATATGCCACCACATGATTTTACTGTAAATGTAAAGTTAGCAGAGACTCCAGAACTTGAAACAAAAAACAATGCACCAGTAATAAATGTAGTAGATTTATCAATATATGTAGGAGATAAATTTGATCCATTAAGTGGAGCAACAAGTGGAGTAGCAACAGATGAGGAAGATGGAGATTTAACTTCAAAAATAGAAGTTGTTGGTGATGTAGATACAACTAAGGCTGGAAATTATACAGTTACATATAAAGTTACAGATTCACAAGGTGCTACAACAACTAAAACTATAACAGTTATAGTTTTAGAGAAGGAAGCATCAAGTGAAGATAAATTAGAGAACGGAAAATATACAATAAAAAATACAACTACTTACTCAGGAAATAGTTCAATGGGATCAAGTATGGTAAGAAATTCTTTAAAAGAAACATCTTACATAGAAGTAAAAGATGGAAAGATGTATGCTACATTAGAATTTGCATCAGATTTATACAAAACTATGGAAAATATTAAAATATCTGTTGATGGAGTAAATGTAGCTATAACAGAAGATAAAGATAATGCTAAAGTTACATTTGAAGTTAACTCAGTAAATTCTAAGATAGGAGTATCAGCATATATAACAGCTATGGGT
>CAJFPU010000012.1 GCA_904418825.1 uncultured Romboutsia sp.
ATGTTCAGTAATATACAAATTAGTAGCTGTTGCTAGATTAGCAGCTGCTACATAATCTGCATTTTTTCTTGATGTTTCCTGTATATTTCCAAATCGCATAAATCCTATCCCTGATAATGTTCCTAATATAGTAACAACTAAAACCATTTCTACTAACGTAAATCCTGCTCTTTTTTTCTTTTGTAAATTTTTAATTTTCATAATTATTCTCCTTAAAATATTTATTTTTTATATTATTGGATTGAATTTATTGCATCAAACATAGGTATAACCATAGCAATTATAAAAAATCCTATAACTAATCCTACAATTACTGTTACTATAGGCTCTGCTAGTTTCATAGTTTTTTCAATTTTTATATTCAATTCTTCACTGTAAAAATCATCAGTTACTCTTAAAGTATTATCTAAATTACCACTTTCTTCTCCTATTCTTAACATTGATATAAATGAATTTTGAAAAACTCCTGATTTACTTATAGAGTAGCTTATATTATTGCCTCTTCTTATGTAATCCCTTGATATTGAAAGTTTTTCATATACTATAGCATTATCTACGACTTTAGATGATATATCTATAGCATCTACAATATGAACACCACTTTTAACTAATATACTTAATGCTCTACAAAATCTAGTTGTAATTAACAATATTATCATTTGATTTATAAATGGAATTTTTAATTTTAATTTATCTTTAATGTATTTTGCTCTTGGGTTATATTTGATTATATAATAAATCGATAATATTGAAATTAAAGATAAAAAAGCTATATAAACATACTTTTCTCTAATAAAAATTGATGCATTTATTAATATCTTTGTTATCAATGGTGGATTTATTCCATTAGATTGAAATATCATTTCAAAATTTGGAATAATAAATACTAATATAAATAGACCTGACACCAAAGACATTATTATTAATAATATTGGATATATTGATATGTTAATAATTTTAGACTTAAGTTTTTCTTCATTATCATAATATTTAGCTAAATCATTCATTATTTCATCTAAGTTTCCACTTAACTCTCCTGCTCTTAGCATATTTATAAAAAAATTTGAAAATAAATTTGTTTTTTCAAATGATTCAGTTATGTTATTTCCATTTTGAATATTTATGGAGACTTTTTCTATTGCATTTTTTAATTTTTTACTAGATTGTTCATGAATTATATTTAATATTTTTATGATTTCACATCCTGATTTGAGTAATATGCTCATTTGCTTGCATAATACTTTTAATTCTTTAGATTTTATTTTTTGATTAGATATTTTTGAATTTGTTTTAACTTTAGCATTATGTTGATTTGTATATTTAGTTTCTTGCATATCATATACCCTCTAATAAGCCACATTCTTCTTGAGTAGTTATACCATTTTCTATTAAGTATGTAGCACTATCTTTAAAAGATATCATTTCACTTTTCTTTATAGTATTTGATGTATTACGACTATCCGTCCAATTATTTATTTCTTGTTTTAGACTTTCATTTATCTCTAAAATTTCATACATAGCAGTCCTTCCATAATATCCTGTATCTTCACATTTATTACAAACTTGTATTGTATTTATTAATTTATCTAAATTATTTTTTTCAACAATATCCTTACTACAATTATTACATCTCTTCCTTACTAGTTTTTGAGATATTATTCCTATTAAAGTTGAACTTATTAGATATGTTGGTATATCCATTTCTATGAGTCTATTAATTGATGATATAGTATCATTAGTGTGCATAGTACTTATTACTAAATGTCCTGTCGAAGCAGCTCTTATTGCTGTATTTGCAGTTTCTGTATCTCTTATTTCACCAACCATTATAATATCAGGATCTTGTCTAAGTATAGACTTAAGACCAACATCAAAAGTTAGACCTATTTTATCATTTACTTGTATTTGATTTATTCCTTTTATTTTATATTCTACTGGATCTTCTATAGTCATTATATTTTTATTACTATTTAGTAATTCTTTTAATATTGAATAAACTGTTGTCGTCTTACCACTTCCTGTTGATCCAGTTATTAGTAATATTCCTGATTTCTTATTTATTATATTTTCTATTTTTTCTATAGCTTGCTCTGAAAAACCAAGTTCAGACTTATCTTTTATAAGAGCTTGTCTATTTAATATTCTAAGTACGATCTTTTCCCCATATATTGTTGGTATAGTTGATGTTCTAATATCTACTTTAACATCTTCTATTTCTATATCCATTCTACCATCCTGAGGTAATCTTTTCTCTGTAATATTGATACCTGAATCCAATTTTATAACAGTAATTAAAAATGAATAAGATTCTATAGCTATAGTCAACATTTTACTTAATTCACCATCTACTCTAAATCTTATTATTACCTCATCTTCAAATGGTTCTATATGTATATCACTTGCATCTTTACAAATAGCTTTACTTAAAATATCTTTAAATTGAATTCTTGCATAATCTTCATATGAATTAGAAGTAATAGTACTATGTATTTCATTTTTTACCAAATCAAAGTTTTTTTCTATATTTTTTATACTTAATAGTTTATTCTTCTTTAATAACTTTTCATTCTTTAAAATAGGTAATGTATTTTTCTCCAATATAATATTATCCTCTCATCTATATTTTTTATTTATTGTATTCAAATTTCATACAATCATATCGTTTTAAATATTGGTTTAAATATTAATTTATAACTAATCTCTATAATATTTTGATATTTATGTCTTTATTCTAAGATTATCTTTATTTCTAATATATAGTCTTTAATTAAAATTTCAATTAATACTTAATACTATAAGTATTATAGACATATAATTCCTTTTCATACTTTATATATTGAATTCTATTTTTCTTATTTAATATTTTATTTTTAGGTGTTAAATATAAAACTAAAAAAATATTTTTATAGTTATTATTTTATAAAATTATAAAAAGCTATGTAAAAACTTATTTCACATAGCTCTTTATAATTTTATTATATTCTTTAATTTATATTCTAATTATTAACTATTTTTCATATTTTAATATTCTTTTTACTAATTCTGCTCTTAGTTTTTCCATTTCATCAAAATTCATATTTGGTACATAACATGCTTCGATTATATCATGCTTAGCTTTAGCTCTTTTTAAGTTTGATATTGCATAATTTATTAATTCATTAAAAATCTTTTTATCAAAATCTATTTCTTCTTTGTATTTAGATAACTTATCTTCATCTATAAATTGATTAAGATCTATTTTTTCTTTATCTTCAAATATACTACTTACTGTTATAGCAATGTCTAAATCTTTTATTATTATAGTTTCTAATTTTTCTTTAATTAATGGATAATGATATACTTCTACATTCATACCTTTTTGTACTGCCTTCTCATATACCTTTGTTAAGAATGTAGTTTTTCCAGTACCTATCTCTCCGTCTAAATAGTATATTTTTTTAACTTGACTTAATATGCTATCTGTATAATCTATATGACCAATTGGTGTTATCGCTGTTCCAAATAGATGTCTTTCTTTTTTATATTGACTTGAATTAGAAGTTTCTTTAAATAAATTTTCTATAAATTCATCTAATAATAAATTAAATTCTCCAATATTCATAGCATTACTATATTTTTCTTCTATATCAAAATATATTGGCTCTGCAGCTTTTAAAAATTTATATGCTCTTCTAAAAGATGAACTAATATCTTTTCCAACTTCTATTATTTCATCTTTATTTTTTTCTAAATCATCCACATTCCAAAATTCACCTAGATTAACTATTTCATCAATAGCCCCTGGATCTTTTGGATCTACAACATGAGGTGATGTTCCATCTAATAAAACTACTCCTAATTTTTGTATCAATATAGCATCTAATGAGCTTGGATCTGATGGACAATAATGTAATTCAACATCATATCCTTTACCTATAAATTCTTGTGCAATTTTTCTCATTAATGAAGATTTTCCTACACCTGGACCACCTTTTAAGCAAAATATTCTATTTATATCATGTTGAATTATATTGTCAAAAAAATTAAATGAACCATTAGCTGTATTAGCTCCAGGAAATATTTTTCTTATTTTACCTTCCATATATAAACCTCCTAAATTTCTATCTACTCTAAAATATTAAATATAATATAAATTTGTTACTCATATTATATATTTATTAATTATTTTAAATTGATAAATATTCTCATGATAATGTATTTTTATATTTGAATACGTATTTAAAAATGAAATTTCTAAGGATGTAAAATATTATGATAAAACAATAGTATCAATATTTAAAATAAAAAATAAAAAGAGTACCTTTAATATGAAAATATTATAAGGTACTCTTTTTATTTTAATTTGTATTCTTTTTCTTCATGTATTCATAAACAGGTAATCCTATTAATGTTATTATTAATCCTACTATAGAATTACTCGGCTGTGTTATTAAAGTACTTAAAACTACAAATATACCTCCTAAAATAGCAATTATAGGAATTATAGGATATAGTGGAACTTTATACGGTCTTTCCATTTGCGGTTTTATTTTTCTTAATCTCATTACTCCTATAAATAGCATTGTATAGAATATCCATATAACAAATATAGCTAAGTCAGTTAATAAATTAAATTGACCAGATAATGAGTATAAAATTGATAATCCTACAATCAACCATGTTCCATTTAATGGAACTCCATTATTATTTAATTTACTAAATGTTTTAGAAAAAGGTATTCTATTTTTACTTGCCATGGTATATGGTATTCTTCCTCCTGTTAATATAAATCCATTTAATGTTCCAAATACAGAAATTAATATTCCTAAACTTATTAATTTTGCTCCCGATATACCAAATAACTTATTCGCAACTAATGTAGCCGGTGCACTTACTACTGCCATTTCAGATGCTGTTACTACTCTTAAGTATGCCACATTTATTATAAGATAAACTATCATAACTATAGATATACCACCGACAATTGCCATAGGTAAGTGTTTAGATGGTTTTTTCATCTCTCCAGCTAATAATCCAACATATATCCATCCATCATATGCAAATAAAGTTGCTATAAGAACTTGAGATAATGCTGTTACAATATTGATTCCTTCTCCTACTAAAGGAGTTACCATAGATGATGATGAATCTCCTTTTATAAATCCAAATATGATTATAACTATTAAAGGTAATAATTTACATAAAGTAGATATAGTTTGAATTGCTCCTCCAAACTTTGCTCCTAAAGAATTTAATACTGCAATAAAAACTATTACTCCTATAGCAATAGCTATAACATATAAGTTATTGTTTATATTTAGTAAATTAGCACATTCTTGTGCAAATATAATACCTAATGCTGCAACTATTGCTGGTACAAATAATATTACTTGCATCCAACCTGTTAAAAATCCTATTCTTTCTCCATATATTTCTTCTAAATATACCATAATACCACCTGGTTTTATTATACTAGCTGATATCTCTGCTGCAGTTAATCCTGCCGTAATTGTTATAAGCCCCCCTATTAACCATGCTAATAGACCTAATCCTGGTCCTCCATTTGTTGCATCATATATAGCTTGTGGTTTAAAAAATACACCTGAACCTATTAATATACCAACTACAGTAGATACTGCTGCACTAAGTCCTATACTTTTTCTTAATTGTTGATTAGAGTTTTGACTCATCTAATACACCTCCTTTAATTTACGATAAATTATTCTTATTTGTTTTACATATTTTACTATTATATTAATAAAATTTCAATATTATTTATTAAATTTTTTTAATTTTTAAACTTTTTAATAAATTTTAATTTATAATATTCATTACTTTAATTTAAAATTCTTATTTATAATAATTTTATTAATAATTTATATATGTTTTACAAAAGTTATTACATTTTTTAGAGTATTCTCTCTATAAAGATATGTATTCGATGATTTATATATATTAGGATTCTTATTTAAAATATATATATAATATAATCATATACTATACATAAAATTAACTCTATTTAATCAACGTGACAATGAAACAATTCATGTCACCAACAACTTCATCAGTTGCTAAAAATATTATTTAATCTCAAAGTCAATACATTAATATAACTTTATTTGCAAACTTATTCATAAGCATTAGAGTAATATAATTTGCTTAATTATAAAAAAGAGTAGTAAAATACTACTCTTTTAATTTAATCAACTGTTATATCATAGCCATGTTCTCTATATTGACTTATTATTTCATTCCATACTTCTTCTACTCCAGTTTTCTTTAAAGAAGATATAGGTATTATTTTTTCATCTTTTTCTAATTGTAACTTCTTTCTTATAATACTAAAATGCTTTTGATATTGACCTCTAGATATTTTGTCTGCTTTAGTTGCTATTACAACACAGTTATATCCAAAATGCTTTATCCATTCATACATCATAACATCGTCATTAGTAGGTTCATGTCTTATATCTACAAGCAAGAATATAGCACATAATTCTGGTCTATCTTGTAAATATCTTTCCATTATAACTCCCCATTTGTCTTTTTCTGACTTGGCTATTTTTGCATATCCATAACCAGGAAGGTCTACAAAGAAAAATTCTTTATTTATAAGATAAAAGTTTATAGTTCTAGTCTTACCAGGAGTTTGACTTGTTCTTGCAAAGTTTCTTCTATTTAATAATGTATTTACTGTAGAAGATTTTCCAACATTAGATCTTCCAACTAATGCTATCTCAGGTATTCCATCAGATGGATATTGAGATCTATTTATTGCACTCATTGTTATTTCTGAGCTTCTTATTTTCATTATTTTTCACCATTCCTTAATAATGCATGTTCTAACACTTCATCCATATGTTCAACAAGCACAAATTCCATTTGTTCTTTTACATTTTGAGGTATTTCTTCTAAATCTGCTTCACATTCTTTAGGAAGTAATACTTTTGTTATTCCAGCTCTATGGGCAGCTAATAATTTTTCTTTTATACCACCTACTGCTAATACCCTTCCTCTTAAAGTTATTTCTCCAGTCATTGCAACATTATTTCTTACTGGTATATTAGTTAATGCTGAAAGTACTGCTAGAGCCATAGTTATACCTGCTGATGGTCCATCTTTTGGTACTGCACCTTCTGGAAGATGTATATGTATATCATTTTTAGTATAAAAATCAGGATCTATATTAAATTTATCTGCTATAGATCTTATATATGATATACCAGTTTGAGCAGATTCCTTCATAACATCGCCTAACTTACCTGTTAAAACAACTTGTCCTTTTCCTTTTAAAACATTAACCTCTGTAGTTAACGTTTCTCCACCTACAGCTGTCCACGCAAGGCCTGTTACAATACCAACTTCTGGTTTAGTACCTGCTAATTGGTGTCTATATCTATTTTTACCTAAATATTCATCTAAATCAGCTTTAGTTACAACTACATCTTCTAAAGAAGGATTTTCAACATATTTTTTAGCTACTTTTCTGCATATTTTTGCTATAGTTCTTTCTAAATTTCTTACTCCAGCTTCTCTTGTATATGAATTTATTATATCTATTATAACTTCATCATCCATTTTTATAAAATCTTCTGTTAATGCATGTTCTTTTATTTGCTTTGGAAGTAAGTATTTTTTAGCTATATTTAATTTTTCTTGTTCTATATATCCAGATACTTCTATTATTTCCATTCTATCTAATAATGGTCTTGGTATCGTACTTAAACTATTTGCAGTTGTTACAAATAATATTTTTGATAAATCAAAAGGTATTTCTAAGTAATGATCTACAAAGTCCTTATTTTGTTCTGGATCTAACACTTCTAGCATTGCTGCTGCTGGATCTCCTTTATAATCAGAAGACATCTTATCTATTTCATCTAATAAAAATACTGGATTTTTTGTTTGTGCTTCTTTTAATCCATTTACTATTCTACCTGGTATAGATCCAACATAAGTTCTTCTATGACCTCTTATCTCAGCTTCATCTCTAACTCCACCTAAAGAAATTCTTACAAATTTTCTCCCTAAGGAATCTGCTATTGATTTTGCTATTGATGTTTTACCTACACCTGGAGGACCAACTAAACATATTATAGGTCCTTTTAAAGACTTAGATAATTTTCTTATAGCTAAATATTCTAGTATTCTTTCTTTAACTTTTTCTAAACCGTAGTGTTCATTATCTAATATTTCCTTAGCTTTTTCTAAATCAAGCTTGTCTCTAGTTTCTTTGTTCCATGGTAATGAAAATACTGTGTCTAAGTATGCTCTACTTACAGAAACATCAGGAGACATAGGAGATACTTTAGAAAATTTATTTATTTCTTTTTCTATTTTTTCTTTTGTTTCTTTAGGAGCTTTTATTTTATTAAGCTTTTCTCTATATTCATCAGCTTCAGAATTTATATCATCTTCTTCTCCTAATTCTTTTTGTATAGCTTTTAATTGTTCTCTTAAATAATAGTCCTTTTGTACCTTATTCATTTGTTTTTTAACTCTTAAAGTTATTTTCTTTTCTATCTTTAATATTTCTATCTCTTCTAATAAGATTGTATATATTAACTCTAATCTTTTCTTAACATCAAATTCTTCTAGTATTGATTGCTTTTGATCTGGCTTTAAGTATATATTTGCAGCTATAGTATCTATAAAGCGATCCACATTATCTATATCTGCTAAAGATATTAATATTTCTGGAGAAACTCTATTTCCTATATTTATGTACTCTTCAAAAGAATCAAAAACATTTCTTACAAATGCTTCAACCTCAACATCTTCATCTGCATTTTCCGAATCATATGCAACTTCTTCTATAACAGCTTTAAAGTAACCTTCTTCTTCATTCATTGCTACTTCTTTTATTTTACCTCTTGAGATACCTTCTACTAATACACGAACTGTATCTCCTGGTAATTTAATCATTTGTTTAATTTTACAAATTGTTCCTACATGATAAAAATCATCTGTAGTAGGTTCATCTGTTTCAGCTTCTTTTTGAGATGTTAAAAATACTAAATCATCATTTAATGCTCCTGCATCTAACGCTTTTAATGAAATTTCTCTACCTACGTCAAAGTTTAATATCATATATGGAAATATCGCTAATCCTCTAAGGGGAATTAACGGTAATTCATGTTCTATTTTAGTATAATTCTGTTCCACCAATATCACTCCTTATTAAAGTGCTAGATTTTATTGCTTTATATATTATATAGTTACAATTCTTAATTTTCAATATTAATAATAATCCATAATATATATTGCCCTTATTTTATAATGTATAAACTCTCTATTATTTATTATACACTAAATTTTAATTTAAACAAATTAATAAGCCCTCAAAGGGCTTATTAATTTATATTATATATCTATTTTATCATTTATTATAAATCATACCATAGTTATATTTATTTTATAAAATACTAATTTAATTTTTATGATTATAAGGTAATAAAAACAGCCTAGTTTATAGGCTGTTTTAAATAATTATTATGCAGTTTCTTCTTCATCATCAGATACTAAAATAGGTTGTTCTTTTCCTTCTACCGCTTCTTTTGTCACTATAACTTTTTTAACATCTTCTCTAGAAGGAACTTCATACATACACTCCATCATAGTATTTTCAACTATACTTCTAAGACCTCTTGCACCAGTATTTCTTTCTATTGCTTTTTTAGCTATAGCTCTAAGAGCATCATCTCTAAACTCTAATTCAACATCATCAAGTTCTAATAGTTTTTGATATTGTTTTACTAAAGCATTTTTAGGCTCTTTAAGAATTTTAACTAGTGCATCTTCATCTAGTAAATCTAGCGTTGCTATAACTGGTATTCTTCCTATAAACTCTGGTATTATACCAAATTTCAGTAAATCTTCTGGAAGAACTTGTGCATATATTTTACCTAAATCTATTTCTTTTTTACTTTCTATTTTAGCTCCAAAACCAAGTGTTTTCTCTCCACCACGTTTTTGAATTATTCTTTCTATTCCATCAAAAGCTCCACCTAATATAAATAATATATTAGTAGTATCTATTTTTAAGAATTCTTGATGCGGATGTTTTCTTCCTCCTTGTGGTGGAACATTAGCAACAGTTCCTTCTAATATTTTTAATAGAGCTTGTTGAACACCTTCTCCACTAACATCTCTAGTTATTGATGGATTTTCTGATTTTCTAGCGATTTTATCTATTTCATCTATGTATATTATTCCTCTTTCAGCTTTTTCTATATCAAAATCAGCAGCTTGAATAAGTTTTAAAAGAATATTTTCAACATCTTCTCCCACATATCCAGCTTCTGTTAATGATGTAGCATCTGCCATAGCAAAAGGTACATTTAATGTTTTTGCTAGGGTTTGAGCTAATAAAGTTTTTCCTGAACCAGTTGGACCTAATAATAATATATTACTCTTTTGTATCTCTATATCCTTAGTGCTAGCTTTTTTATTATAAATTCTTTTGTAATGATTATATACAGCTACTGACAATGCTTTTTTAGCTTTATTTTGGCCTATAACATAATCATTTAATACTTCCATCATTTCCTTTGGCTTAGGTAAAGATGTAGTATCCTCTTCAACTACTTCCTCTATTTCTTCTTGTATTATTTCATCACAAAGTTCAACACACTCATCGCATATATAAACATTTGGACCCGCAATTAACCTTTTGACTTGTTCTTGGTTCTTGCCGCAGAATGAACATTTTAACTGTCTTTTGTCTTCATTTTTTGACATATTAAGCACCTCTTTCTATCTACGGTCTATTTGTAATTACTTCATCTATTAAACCATATTCTTTAGCTTCCATTGATGACATGAAGTTATCACGTTCAGTATCCATTTGAATTTTTTCTAATGGTTGACCTGTTCTTTCTGATAGTATTTGATTTAAAGTATCTTTCATTTTTAAGATTCTTTTAGCATGTATTTCTATATCAGTCGCCTGACCTCTTGTTCCACCTAATGGTTGGTGTATCATTATTTCACTATTTGGTAAAGCAAGTCTCTTACCCTTTGCTCCTGCTGCTAATAAGAATGCTCCCATAGATGCTGCCATTCCTATACATATAGTACTTACATCAGGTTTAATATATTGCATAGTATCGTAAATAGCCATACCTGCTGTTATACTTCCTCCTGGTGAGTTTATATATAAATGTATATCTTTATCTGGGTCTTCTGATTCTAAAAATAATAACTGTGCTACTATAAGTCCAGCTGTAGCATCATTTACTTCATCACCTAAAAATATAATTCTATCCTTTAAAAGTTTTGAATATATATCGTAAGATCTTTCTCCTCTTCCTGTTTGCTCTACAACTACAGGTACTAATGCCATCTGCTATACCCCCTAAATATCTTATTTATTCTATATATAATTTACAGTAGCCTAAAAGGCTACTGTAAGATTAAGCTATTGTTGCATTTTCAACTAGTAAGTCTATTGTTTTTCTTATTTTTATTTGACCTTTTATATCTTCTATATCAGTTTCTCTTAATGAAGATTTTATTTTTTCAACTTCCATGTTGTACATAGCAGCCATTTTTTCTAATTCAGCATCTACATCTGCTTCATTTACTTCTACATTTTCTTTTTCAGCTATAGCTTCTAATATTAAAGAAGATTTTACTAATCTTTCTGCATCAGCTCTTCTTTCTTCTCTTAACTCTTCTACACCTCTTCCAGTCATTTCTAATAACTGTTGTAAGTTTAATCCTTGATATTGTAATTGATAGTTAAGTTCCATTAACATATTATCTATTTGATGTTGAATCATAGCTTCTGGTACTTCCACTTCTGTATTTGCAGAAACTTTTTCAACTAAAGCATTTCTCATTTCAGCATCTGCTGCATTTTTAGCTTGTTCTTCTAACTTAGCTTTTACGTCAGCTCTTAATTCAGCTAAAGTTTCAAATTCAGTAGTGTCTTTAGCGAATTCATCATCTAAAGCTGGAACTTCTTTAACCTTTACATCATTTACTTTAACGTTAAATACTACTGGCTTTCCAGCTAAATTTTCTGCATGGTAAGTTTCTGGGAAAGTAACGTTAACTTCTACTTCTTCTCCTGCTTTTTTACCAACTAATTGATCTTCAAATCCTGGTATGAAAGTGTTTGAACCTATAACTAAGTTGTAGTTTTCACCTTTTCCACCTTCGAATGCTACTCCATTTTCAAATCCTTCGAAGTCTATAACAGCTGTATCTCCATTTTCTAAAGCTTTACCTTCAACAGATATTAATCTAGCATTTTTATTTACCATTTCATTTAAGCTTAATTCTACTTCTTCTTCACTTACAGTATTGTCTACTTTAGATATTTCTATACCTTTGTAAGCTCCTAATTCAAATTCTGGTTTAACTTCAACATTTACAACCATAACTAATCCGTTATCTTTGCTTATTTCTTCTATATCTAAGTCTGGTCTATCTATTGGATCTATATTTAATTCCTTTATAGCTTGTGGATATATTTCTGGGAATAACATATCTATAGCATCATTATAGAATACTCCCTTTCCATATTGTGTTTCTATAACTACCTTTGGAGCTTTACCTTTTCTAAATCCTGGTATATTATATTTTCCTTTAGTTTTGTTATATGCTTTATTTACTGCTTCTTCAAATTTATTATTATCTACAGTTATTTTTAAAGTAACCTTGTTACCTTCCTTTTTTACTAATTCTGCTTTCATTAGTTTATTCCTCCTATATTGTTATGTAATGATTTATATAGCTTAACTCTTTAATTATAGCACATAAGTTTTTTTATTTACAAGTGTTGGGTTAATTTCATAAACATAGTTAATTCAATAGTTTCTATAATATTATTTGCTCTATTTCTATATTATTATTTTCAATGTTCATTATAGAAAAACTTTTATAATCTACTTTCCTAGGTAAAGATGTACTTCCAGGATTTAGATATATAATGTTATCTTTCTTAAAATTTAACGGAATATGTGTGTGTCCAAATATAACAATATCAGCATTTATACTTTTAGCTTTTGCTTCTATTTCATTAAGTCCATACTTTACATTATACTTATCTCCATGACATAAAAATATTACTTTATCTTCTATATCAAATATAAGTTCATCTTCAACATTATCAAAATCACAATTACCTTTTACTGCCATGATTCCAACTTTAGTCATATTATGTATATACTTAGAATCCGAAAAATTATCTCCTGCATGAATTATTAAATCACAATTTTTTAAATAAGGTATTGTTTTATCAATACACTCTCTAACACCATGTGTATCACTTAATATACCTATTTTCATTACTTACCTACCCTTTTTTTTAACTCTTCCTTCATTAAATTTAATGCATTAGCTCTGTGACTTATTGCATTTTTTATCGAAGCTGGTATTTCTGCAAATGTCTTATTATATCCATTTACTATAAATAATGAATCATATCCAAATCCATTTTTACCTTTTTCCTCAAATCCTATATTCCCTTCACAAGTTCCTCTTACTACGAATTCTTTTCCATCTGGGAAAACAACTGCTATAGCAGATACAAACCTTGCACCTCTTTGACTCATTGGTACATTATTTAAAGATTTAAGTAACTTTTGTCTATTTTCTTCATCAGTAGCATTCTCCCCTGCAAATCTAGCAGAATATATACCTGGTTTTTTTCCTATAGCATCAACTTCTAAACCTGAATCATCAGATATAGCTATCATCTTAGTCTTCTTAGCTATTGTTCTTGCCTTTATTAAAGCATTGTGCTCAAAAGTTTTTCCATCTTCAACAATTTCAATTCCGCCTAAGTTGACATCATTTAAAGAGTATATTTTATAATCAAGATCATTTAATATAGCTCCTATTTCTTCTAACTTATGAGAATTATTTGTAGCTATAACAACTTCATCACCATATTCTACTCCAAGTATTTCATCTGCAATTTCACCTAATGCTTCTCTTTGAGCTTTTATTAGTTCTTTGTTACCTTTTTCTCCAAGTTCTAATAATTTATTTAAATCTTCTCTAGAAAACGGTCTTTCTTCTCCTGTTCCTTGAACTTCAACGAATTCACCTTTATCAGTCATTATTACATTCATATCTACCTGTGCATTTGAATCTTCTTCATAACATAAATCAAGTAAATGTTCTTTTTCAACTATACCAACACTTATAGCTGATACAAAGTTTGTTATTGGCATATGCTTTATAGTTTTTGATTTATATAGTTTATTTATAGCATCTACTACAGCTACGAAAGCTCCTGTTATAGAAGCAGTTCTAGTTCCTCCATCTGCTTGTATTACATCACAATCTACCCATATAGTTCTTTCTCCTATTTTAGTTAAATCTACTACAGATCTTATTGCTCTACCGATTAATCTTTGTATCTCTTGTGTTCTACCATCAACTTTTCCTCTTGATGATTCTCTTACCTTCCTTTGATGCGTTGATCTTGGAAGCATTGAATACTCAGCATTTATCCAGCCTGTTCCTGTATTTCTTAAAAATGGAGGTACTTTGTCTTCAATAGATGCTGTACATATAACTTTTGTTGATCCCATCTCTATAAGCACAGATCCTTCTGCATACTTTGTATAATTTCTAGTAATTTTTATATCTCTAATTTGATCATTTTTTCTGTTATCAATTCTCGCCATTTATAATACCTCACTTAAATCTATCTAATACTTTTATATATTAAATTTATATATTTTATAACTACTTTATAACTTTTATTAATATTATAGTTATAATATTATCATAAGTAGTTATGATTTTTCCATATTTAAGCATCTACATATAACATTTATTATCTTTAATATTTCGAGTCTAGTATCTATAAAACATCTAAATATTATATCAATTTACTTTCTACTTCTTCTTTAGAAGATAATTTACAAAGTTCTATAAATGTATCCTCATCTATTACTTTTATACCTAAGTCATTAGCTTTTGTAAGTTTTGATCCTGCTTCTTCTCCAGCTAATACAAAGGTTGTTGACTTACTTACACTTGATGTTGACTTTCCACCTCTTGATTCTATCATCTCTTTTGCATCATTTCGTTTCAATGTAGAAAGAGTTCCTGTTAAAACAATTTTCATACCTTCAAACACTTTATTTATATCACCGTTTTCACTTTCTATAACTTTAGTATTTAATCCGTATTCTTTTAATTTATTAACCACTTTTATATTTTTATCTTCTTTGAAAAATTCAACTACACTATTTGCCATAGTCTCACCAAACTCTTCTAGATTTATGAGTTCATTCGCTGTAACATTCATTATTTTATCTAAATCTTTATAGCTATTAGCAAGTATTTTTGCTCCTTTTATGCCTATAAATTTGATACCTAGGCCATTAATTAATCTCCATAAATCATTTTCTTTTGATTTACTGATTGCATTTATAAGATTAGTAGCCGATTTTTCACCCATTCTCTCTAAATTTATCACATCTTCTTTTCTTATTTTGTATAAATCCGATATATCATTTATTATATTTTCATTTAATAATAAACTTATTATAGATTCTCCTAATCCATCTATATTCATAGCGTCTCTAGATGCAAAGTGTATTATTCCTCTTCTTATTTGGGCTGGACAAGATATGTTTATACATTTTACAGCAGCTTCACCTTCTAATCTTACTGTTGGCTCTGAACAAACCGGACACTCATCAGGCATCTTAAATTCTATCTCATCACCACTACGTTCATCTTTTATAACTTCAAGTACCTGAGGTATTATATCCCCTGCCTTTTGAACCAAAACTGTATCATTAATCCTTATATCTTTGTCTTTTATATAGTCTTCATTATGTAATGTGGCTCTACTTACACTTGTTCCTGCAAGTCTTACAGGTTCTAAAATAGCTGTTGGAGTTATAGTCCCTGTTCTTCCTACTTCTACTATAATATCAATTATTTTTGTCTTTTTCTTTTCTGCTGGGAATTTATATGCAATGGCCCATCTTGGACTTTTTGCTGTATATCCCATAGATTCTCTTTGTTTTAAATTATTTACCTTTATTACCATTCCATCAATTTCAAATGCTAGATTTTCTCTATTTTCTGTCCAATATTCAATATGTTCTATAACTTCATCTATGTTTTTACATACTTTATAATTTGGACTTACAGAAAATCCTAATTCACTTAAAAATTCTAAAGACTCGCTATGACTTTTAAATTGATTATTTTGTGAATACTCTAAATTAAATATAAATATATCTAAAGGTCTTTTAGCTGTTAACTTAGGATCTAATTGTCTAAGAGATCCTGCCGCTAAATTTCTTGGATTTGCAAATACCTGAAGCTCTTGCTCTTCTTGTTGTTGGTTTATCTTTTTAAAATCTTCCTTTGATATGTATACTTCTCCCCTTACAACAATCTCATCATTATCATTTATTTTTAGAGGTATGTTTTTAATAGTCATTAGATTTTTAGATATATCTTCTCCTATAACTCCATTCCCTCTAGTTGCTCCATATTTAAATTCTCCATTGTCGTATGTAAGTCCTACTGATAATCCATCTATCTTAAATTCAACTACATATTCAATATCTTCATCTACCATATCTCTTACTCTTTTATCAAAATCCTTTAAATCTGAATCTGAATATGCATTAGATAAACTTAACATTGGTATCTTATGTGTTATTTGATTAAATTTTTCTAGTGGATTTCCACCAACTCTGTTAGTTGGAGAGTCAATTCTTTTGAATTGTGGATTTTCTTCCTCTAGCCTAATTAACTCTTTTACTAAGTTATCATATTCTATATCTGATATTTCTGGACTATCTTCATTATAGTATTTTTCATTATGGTAATTTATTTTGTTTATTAATTCGTTTATTCTTTTTTCTATATTCATCCTATATCACCTCTTATCTATAAATCTCTTTTAGTATTACCCTTTTGTTACCTTATTATATTTTTAGTATATCATTTTAGGTTTATATTTGTAGATTTTTTTACACTTTATAAATTTATAAACTTTTAAAACAATCGTTAAATTCTAACTTTAACTTATTTTTTTTAGTAAAATGTCTATTTCACTATTTTTTTATTGGTTATTAGTTTAAAAAATATGTTGAAATTTATCTGGAAATCATTATGATAATTGATGTAATTATTATAACTAAAACATTAACAAAAGAAATGAATTTAAAAATGGAGAATAAACAACTTCAAAAAAGCTTAGGTATCGCTGCTGCTTTATCAACAGTTGTTGGTATGGTTATAGGTGGTGGAGTATTCTTTAAACCACAAGCAGTTTACACTTTAACTGGTGGTGCTCCAGGTCTTGGAATGATAGCTTGGGTTTTAGCAGGTATAATAACAATAGCTGCTGGACTTACTGCGGCAGAAGTTTCAGCTGCAATACCTAAAACAGGTGGAATGATGGTATATATAGAAGAAATATACGGTAAGAAACTTGGTTTCTTAACAGGTTGGATGCAATCAGTATTATTCTTCCCAGCTACAATAGCTGCTTTAGCAGTTATGTTCGGACAACAATCTGCTGGATTATTAGGAAATGAATCTTTAGTAATTCCTATAACATTAGGTGTTGTAATATTATTAGCTGTATTAAACTGTCTTGGTTCTAAAACAAGCGGTATAATACAAACTGTATCAACTGTAGGTAAATTACTTCCTCTTGTATTAATAATGATATTCGGATTTATAAAAGGTAGTGGAGATAACGCTATAATAACTCCTATGGTTGCTGAAGGTGTAAGCCCAATGGGTGTAATAGGACAATTATTAATAGCTGTATTATTCGCTTATGATGGATGGATAAACGTTGGTGCTATAGCTGGTGAAATGAAAAATCCAGGAAAAGATTTACCAAAAGCAATAGTTGGTGGTTTATCTTTAGTTATGGCAGTATACGTAGTTATAAACTTAGCTTACCTTTGGGTATTACCAGCTGACCAATTAATGAACTATGCATCTCCAGCTTCAGCGGTTGCAGAGCAAATATTTGGACCAATGGGTGGTAAATTTGTAACTTGTGGTATATTAGTATCTGTATTCGGATGTATAAATGGATACTTATTAACAGGGCCAAGAGTAACTTATACATTAGGTGCTCAAAAAACTTTACCAGCAGCATTAGGTAAAGTAAATAAAAATGGTGCTCCAGTTAATGCTACATTAGCAATGGCAGTATTATCATGTTTATATGCTTTATCAGGACAATTCAACTTATTAACTGACTTAGCTGTATTTGCTGTATGGGTATTCTATGTATTAACATTTATAGGTGTTATAAAATTAAGAAAAGATCAACCAAACTTACACAGACCATACAAAGTACCTATGTATCCTGTAATACCATTAGTAGCTATATTAGGTGGATTATTTGTTGTAGTAAACCAATTAGCATTCTCTGGTATGAAAAATACAGTGATAGCTTTAGGTGGAGTTATTATAACTCTTATAGGTTTACCGGTTTATTCTTATACAACTAAAAAGAACGGTAATTATAAAGAAAAAACAAAAAAATCTGCATAAAAAAACTACTCACTTTTTGTGAGTATTTTTTTTATTAATATCTATTTATTCTTTAAGTATAACTTTTAAGATTATTGCAGATAATATTAAAAATTTTTCTTATATTTTTTAATAAACATAAATTATCATAAGCTATAATTATATTATTTCTCATGTAATCTTAACTTTAAATTTATAAGAAATTTTTTACATTTATTTTATGTTAAATCTTTTAAAATATTTGTTTAGAGCCATTTTGATTTAATTTGCTTTAATATTTAATTTTAAGATGCATATTTTTGTCGCAAAAGGCAGAAAAAAAACATTGAAATTTATGTTGAAATCGTTATAATAATTAATATGTAATAATATAAAATTTTAACAAGAGAAAGGAATCTAACTAAATGGAAAACAAACAACTTCAAAAGAATTTAGGTGTAGCTGCTGCTTTATCAACAGTTGTTGGTATGGTTATAGGTGGTGGAGTATTCTTCAAGCCTCAAGCTGTATTTACACTAACAGGTGGAGAGCCTGGACTTGGTATGATAGCATGGATTTTAGCTGGTATACTAACTATAACTGCTGGTCTTACTGCTGCTGAAGTTTCTGCTGCAATACCTAAAACAGGCGGTATGATGGTTTATATTGAAGAAATATATGGAAAGAAATTAGGATTTTTAACAGGATGGATGCAATCAGTATTATTCTTCCCTGCAACAATAGCTGCTATATCAGTTATGTTTGGGCAACAATCTGCTTACTTAATAGGAACTAATAGCCAAACGTTCATAATAGCTATGACTGTTGGTGTTATATTATTAATTGGTGTTTTAAATACTTTTGGTTCTAAAACAAGTGGTACTATACAAACTGTATCTACTATATGTAAATTAATACCTCTTGTATTATTAATAGTATTTGGTTTCTTAAAAGGTGATACTAGCTCTCCTGTTATGCAACCATTAGTTGGAGAAGGAGTACAAGTTTCAACTGTTATAGGACAATTATTAGTTGCTATATTATTTGCTTATGATGGATGGATAAACGTTGGTGCTATAGCTGGTGAAATGAAGAATCCAGGAAAAGATTTACCTAAAGCTATAATCGGTGGTTTATCTGTAGTTATGGCAGTTTATGTTATTATAAACATTGCTTATCTTTTAGTATTACCTGCTAGTGAATTAGCTTTACATGCTTCACCTGCTTCAGCTGTTGCTGAAAAATTATTTGGACCTATAGGTGGTAAAATAATAACTGTTGGTATATTAATATCTGTATTCGGATGTATAAATGGATACTTATTAACTGGACCTAGAATAGTTTATACTTTAGGAAAAGAAAAAAATATACCTGCTGTATTTGGACAATTAAATAAGAATGATGTTCCAGCTAATGCAACATTATTAATGGCTGTATTAGCAGCTTTATATGCATTATCAGGTCAATTCAACTTATTAAGTGATTTATCAATGTTTGCTGTTTGGTCATTCTATGTATTAACATTCGCTGGTGTTATAAAACTTAGAAAAACTCATCCAAATATGAATAGACCATATAAGGTACCTCTATATCCTATAATACCTTTAATAGCTATAGCTGGTGGTTTATATGTTGTAATAGATCAATTAATGAAGAATACTTTAATATCTTTAGGTGGAGTTCTTATTACTCTTATAGGGTTACCAGTTTACTCTTATATGAATAAAAAATACTCTAATTCTAAAGATGATATAGATAGAGCTGCTTAATATAAATAAAAAACTACTCACTTCTGTGAGTAGTTTTTACTTAATATCCTTTAGATATATCTATCATATTTTTCAAAGGCTTATTTTCAATATAATTTTTCAGGTTATTATAAATCATATTAAAAGTTCTCTCTTCGTTTTTATCAGATACCCATGAATTATGAGGTGTTATAATTACATTATCAAATTCCCACAACTTACTATTTTTATCTAGTGGTTCATTTTCAAATACATCTAGAGCAACTCCCCTAAACTTATTTATATATTTTATTAAATCTTTTTCATTAACAATATTTCCTCTTCCAACATTTATAAATACAGAGCCATCCTTCATAATTTTAAATTTATCTTTATTTATAATTCCTAGAGTCTTTTTCGTTGCTGGTATTGTAACTATAACCACATCACAATTTTTAAATACTTCATCCATTTTATCACTTTCAAAACACTTACCAAAATATTCTTTATCATGTCCAGTTGTATTAACTCCCCATATTTCAACGTCAAATCCTTGTAACCTTTTAGCTGCTTCTGTAGCTAATGTCCCTGTTCCTATAAATCCAACTCTCTTCCCTCTTAATTCTGTTATAGAAAAATTTTGCTTCCATGTTTTATTTATTTGTTGTTCGTGAAACTTTCTACTATTTTTGTATATTTCTAATATATACATAACTATCCATTCACCTATAGGTATACTGTAACACCCCTTATTATTAGATATCAAAATATCTCTATTTAATATTTTATCTATAGGTATATGATCTATACCCATAGTAATTATCTGTATATATTTTAAATTATTCATTTTAGTTATATCTAGCGTCTGAAATGGATTATATGTAACTAATATATCAGCATTATCTACATCTTCATTATTAGTTACTATATTCTCATCGTAATATATAATTTCATATCCTAATGACTTTATTTTATCAAATTTTTCTTTTCCATAATCCTTAGTAAATAAAACTTTCATAATTTCACCCCTTATAAGGATATACTTTTAATAATTATATTATTACTATAAAAGTAAAAAGTCCTTCAAAATTGAAGGACTTAATCTATTTAATATAAATGTATACTAACTATGATGATATTTAATCTGAGGTGTAAGATACATTTATTTAATAGTATTTTACCCAATTATCTGAATTAAATACTATCTTTTTATATCTATTACATTTTGAACAAGAGCTTTACATCTTCCACAAGCTGAACCTGCCCCTGTTATTTCAGCAACTTTTTCTGTAGTTTCTGCACCATTTTTAACTGCATTTACTACATCTTCAAGAGAAACTCCGGTACATCCACATACAGATGCTAATATTTTTTCTATTTCTCCTACACATCTTCCACATCCAGTAGCTGCTCCAGTCATATCTTTTATTTCTTGTACTGTACGAGCACCTGCTATCATTGCCTTTCTTATATCTATGTAACTTACTTGTTTGCAATGACAAATTATTTTATCTCCAGCCATTTTATAGTCTCCTTGTTATCTATCATTTTATAATATATATATAACCTCTTTTCAATACTTTGAAACATTTTAATTATACTTAATAGTATACTATTTAAATATTAAATTATTAAAAGTTTCACTATATTAAATCTAAGTTTATAATTCTACTTAAATAAATATATAACTAAAAGACCAACTTAACCATTAAACTCAATAGTTAAGTTAGTTCTTATAATTAATTATATTCTTCTTAGTTTAGCTACTGCCTCAACGTGTCTAAAGTGTTGTGCGTAGACAATATATTAATTCTGATGTAGTATTATTTGCCTCTTATATAACATTTGTATATAACTTTCCTTCATTATATATACGCTATATAAGTTTACCATCTTTTATATATATAACTCTATCAGCCATTCTAGCAATCTCTTCATTATGAGTTATCATAACTAAAGTTTGGTTATATTTTTTTATTGAGTCTTTAAGTAACTTCAATACCTCTTCTGTAGTTTTTGTATCTAGGTTTCCAGTTGGTTCATCTGCTAATATTATAGATGGCTTAGGTGCTAATGCTCTTCCTATAGCAACTCTTTGTTGTTGCCCTCCTGATAGCTGATTTGGTAGGTGCTTTTCTCTTTCTTTAAGTCCTAAAAAATTCACTATATCATCTATATATTTTTCATCAATACTTGCTTTATCTAGCATTAAGGGCATCTTGATATTTTCTCTAACATCTAATACAGGAATTAAATTATACTGTTGAAATATAAATCCTATGTTCTTTCTTCTATATCTAGCTAACTTATTTTCGTGCATATCACTTATATTTTGTTCTTCTATTTTAACAAATCCTTTACTAGGCTTTTCTAGTCCACCTAATAAATGTAGTAATGTAGATTTACCGCTACCGCTCGGTCCTATAATTGCTATAAATTCTCCCTTATTTATAGTTAAGTTGACTTTATCTAAAGCTACAACCTCTATATCACCTTTTCCATATTTCTTTGTCAAATCAATAGTTTCTAATATTTTCATACGCTTATCCCCTTTTATTCAATTGAATCTATAGATTCTACTATAGTCATATTTTTTATTTTTCTTGCTGGAAAATATGTTGCAATTAACCCTACTAATATATTTGCAAATACTATAGCTATATATATTTTTATGTCAAAATTAAAATCATGACTTTCTAGTAAAGCAGAGAAATACTTATATAACCCATATTGGATTAAAAATCCTACTATTACAGTTATTATGCTCGAAATTATTCCATAAAATAGTCCTTCAAACATTATCATTTCTTTAAATTCTTTATCTGTAAGACCAATAGCTCTAATCATTCCAAATTCATTAGTTCTTGATATTAAGCTATAACTTACATTGTTGACTATATTTAGAACTCCTGTCAAGAATAATACTGATGATATCGCATATATAAATGTATTCTTAGTATCTGAATAAGCCATTTTACTATCTCTTATATCACCTAAATCTAGCATCGTAAATCCATTTACTCTATTAGTTACATTAATAATATCCTTAGCTAATTCATCACTATTTATATCATCTTCTTTATTTATATTTATAAGCCTATAATTGTTAAAACCACTTATCTCACTTAGCATATCGTTGGATAATACTAAATCTACTCCACCATCTCCAACTGTATACCAGTATTCTAATGTTGGAAATTCAGATTGTGTAATTATACCCCCCACTGTTAATTCTTGTTCTATATATTCACCTTCATCTCTCATAGCATAGAATTCTTTTGACATTTTTCCATCTTTTCTAAATTCCATTTTTATTTTATCTCCAACTTTGATATCAACCATACTTTGATTTTGTTTATATGGTACTACTACTATACAAATTGGTGTATTTTTCATATTATGTAAATCTATATTTCCTTCTAATAATTTAGAATCTAATTCTTCTAGATATTTATCTTCAAACCCCCAAATAGTACTTTGAATTATACTACTCTCTCCTTTACTTTTAATAGATGTATTATACTCATGCTCCTCATTCTTATATTCTAAGTATCTTATAAAATTTTCATTTAATAAATTCTTCTGTATCTTAACTCTGCCATATAAAGTATTGTACGGTATTACTTCATTAACTCCATCTAGTTCATTTAAAGCTTCAATATCCTTTTTACTTAAACCTAAGCTCATGTCTAAAGTTCCATTGATAGATGCATTATAGTCATAGTATAACTTTTCATTTTTTATACTTTCTTCAGACATTTGTTTTTTTATATCACCATAAAAAGTAGATTCAATAAATAAAATACCTCCAAATACCATTGATATCATTATCATAATAAATCCTTTTTTATTTCTACTCATGTTTTTGAAAGCTAATGCTATATGAAATGGTACTACTTTAACTAAACTTTCTACTCCTATTAATCTATATTTGTCATTCTTAACCTTTTCGCTTTTGCTCTTGTATATAGCTTCTATAGGTGTTATTTTACCTATACTTCTCTTAATTTTTAAGGCTATTATTATATCTATTAATAATATATCTATTATAGATAGCATTATTATCTTGTTATCTATTATTATATCTACTTTCTCTAAATCAAAATCTGTAAATAATTTATAGAAACTTTCACTTAAAGATTGAGCTGTAAATATACCTAAACCTATTCCTATTGGTATACTTATAACTGATATTATTATTAATTCTTGTAATATAAGTTTTAATATATAGTTTTTAGAAGCTCCGATAGCTCTTAATATTCCATATTCACTAGTTCTTTGAAGTATAGATATATTGAATATACTGTATATAACAGTTGCTGATATTAATGTTATCAGAACAACTAATCCAACCACTTCAAAATTTATTCTCCCCATCTGTCCCATAGCTTGTAAAAGCATTGTATTTTGGCTTGTTTTTTCTATATCTATCTTAGCATCATATATAATGTTATCTATTGCTTTTAATATATCTATATCTTCATAAAATTCTATATATCCAATAAAGCTATTACTTTTATTTGTGTCCACTGGACCAATTATGCCTTCCATTATTCCATTAGTTTTATTTGGTACTCTGTCTTCTATAATTCCTACTAGTTTAAATTTTTTAACCTCTCCTTTATTTACAAGTTGTAACTCTAATTCTTGATTTAACCTCGGCTCTAAATCTAAGTTCATTAAAACCCATTCTTCAAGGGCTATTTCTCCTTCGCCTTTTGGGAACCTACCTTTTATTATTGAAGCATTATCCGATTCTAAATAGTTTTCGCTACTATAGATTAAGTTTACTAACGCTTTATCCTTGTAGTTATACCCATCATAAAATGATGTATAAGATATATTTTTTATTTCTTCACTTTGGTTTAATACATCCATTTGTTCTTTATCTAAATCATCTATTTTAAGGTGTGTGTTACCACTTGTATACTTTAATTCATCTACTTCGGCTTTTTTTACACTTTGAGAAAGCATGCCTACACCTACAATTAAAACCACACTTAAAATTATACTTAGTGCTATTGCAAAAGACCTTTTATAATACTTTTGAATATATTTTATTGCTAATTTCATAATTTCATCTCCTTATCTTTATTTATACTTTTAAAATAATTCAACTTGAAATTATGTTCAATAAATATGGTCCTAATGGTATTTTTTATTGCTTGAATGGTATTTAAAATACAAAAATAGGACTAGAAATTAACTAGCCCCTCGTATATTATTTTTATTTTCTCAGTGGTATTAGTATTTTTACTATAAACCTAGTTTCCGTATAATCAACTACTGTTTCACCATTGTATTTATTTACTATCTCTCTTACATTTTTCAATCCTATACCATGAGCATCTTTATCTTTTTTAGTAGTAATAAAGTTACTATTTTTAGATAACACTTGATTTTCTTTGTTATTCTCTATTTTTATCACACATACTTCTGAAATATATGCACTTTTCAATACTATTTCTTTTTCTAGATTATCAGAGTAAATATTTAAATTAGCTTCTATTGCATTATCTATTAAATTAGCAAACATACTACATACATCTGCCATATCTATGAAATCAGATTTGGAGAAGTTAACACTTACATCAAATTTAATATTATTCTCTACACATATAGATTTTTTATTACTTAATATAGAATCTAGTATCATATTTCCACTATTAAAATTGTAACTACTATTAAAATCTATAATTTTAGACTCTATATTATCAATATAATCTAGCAACTTTTCATCTTTAGCTTCACTCATCGCTCTGATACATATCATATGATTCTTTATATCATGATTTATTTTTCTTACCTTCTCTTGTTCTTTTTGAATCTCTAGGTAGTAGTTATAATCTTTAGCAATACTATCTCTTAAGCTTCTATTCTCTAATTTCAACTTGTAGCTTTTTATGGATTTATCAAACAAATAAAATAAGCACACATTTGATATAAATATTAATAGTGGTATCATTACTGAATTTAGATAATTTAATGCATCATTATTTTTTTCAAGAGCTGTATTCCTAAAAAATAATAGTAAACAAATTAAATTAGTTGCTATAGGTATAACCATAAATTTAATATGACTTTTATCTACCTCTGTCTTGTCTTTATACTGCTTGTACAGCAACATAACTAAACTTATTAACATGGATTTAAATATCAATATCTGTAAAGTATGTATCTCCCCACTTATATACGTTTCACCTGTATATATTTGTATTCCATTTATATCCGTATATGAAAGTGTTAGTTTAATTAATACAGTTTCACTAAATATTCTTATACTTTGATATATTATTATCCAATAAATAGCTATAGACTTTAGCATGTCTTTGAATTTTATTTCATAATTAAACTTACAAAGTATTATTATGAATGAAATACGTATGAATGTTTCTATAACATTGGGAATGTTTATGTACTCTATATTATAATCTATCAATGAATATATCAATAAACTGCTCGAATTTAATGCTGGAGATGTTTTTTTCTTAAAGTTAACTGCTAAATATGTATTATAACCTATTGCATTTACTAATTTCTCAATTGTATAAAATAAAACCCAATATCCTTTAAACATTACAATATATCCCCTAGCATTTTAGTCATCTTTACTTTTAATTCCTTCATTTTATATCTACTTACTAGAATTTCTTTATCATTTATCATTACACCCCCTGATGTTATTGATTTGATTTTTTCTAAATTTACTAAATAACACCTATGACATCTATAAAATTTAAATTCCTTCAGCTCATCTTCTATCTTACTTATGTTTACTCTTGTTGTATAAATTTGTTTATCTGTATGTATAGATAGGTATCGATTTTCAGTTTCTATATAACATATTTTACTTACAGGTACTCTAACTATTTCTCTATTATTATTTTCTTTTATAGTTATATATTTTGATTTCTTGTTTTCAACTTCATTTATGCAAGCACTTATATGTTTTTTTAAGTCATAGTATCGTACTGGCTTTAATAAATATCTATAAGCTCGTACTTCATATCCATCTTGCATAAAGCTTGAGTCAGCTGTTATAAAAATTATATCTACATTAGTATCAAATTTTCTAATTTCTCTAGCAGTATCCATACCATTTAACCTATCCATTTGAATATCTAAAATTGCTAAATCTATATCACTTGGATACTCTTTCAATAATTTTTCCCCTGATTCAAACTCTAATAGTACATACTCTATATTTACCTCTTTACATATCTCATCTAGATATTTTTTTATTGTATTCCTCTGTTTTTTTTCGTCATCACATAAAACAACTTTTATCATATGATTCTCCCCCCCTTATTAACTCTATTCCATTAGTTTGATATATTTATATATAGTATTTTTACTCAAGTTAGTTATAGCCATAAATTCTTTAAGATTTATACCTCTTCTATCTATGGGATTTTTACCTAGATTTTTATCTGCTTGATTTATCTTATATTTGTCATAGTGCTTTAAAAATATTTGAGGTATATCATCTTTAGTAATTTGTTTACGTCCTATCCTACCGCCTTTAGAAATAGAATTAGCAATTCCGCTTTTTACACGTTTACTTATCATATTGCGTTCCATCTCAGCAAAAACTCCCATCATCTTTAACATACCTTCTGTCATTGGGTCTAATTCACCTTTTGTACAGTCAACTATAAAACCGCCTAATACAAGTTTTAATTTTTTCTCTTGAACTAAATCTAAAATATCACATAGTTGCTTTGTACTTCTAGTAATTCTAGATACTTCCGTTGCTATAATTTGGTCCCCATTTTGAACTTGTTCTAGCAATCTATTCAATTCCACCCTATTTATTTTAGTACCTGATTCATACTCTAAATAGATAGTTTCTTTCGTAGCTCCTAATTCTTTTAATTCTTTTATCTGTCTATCTATATTTTGCTTGGTTTCATCAGTGCTACAACGTGCATAACCGTATATAGTCATAAAATCCTCCCTATTTACTTTCTTACTATATATTTTAAATAAAGTTCAATAAAACTCCAATTATTTTCTTGAACTTTATTAATTAATTTTCTATTTCTAATTCTAGATATTTCAATAGGTATATCTAGAATCGTCTATTTGAATTTCTAATTTCTCACTTAGTATAAAAGTTCAGCTAAAGATTTGTTTAATTGAACTTATTTTTTTACTAAATTTCATTATATAACTTATAATTTATCCTATGCTACCATCTGGATATAACCAGCTATATCCTGTATTTGTCCATAATTTATATCTATTATACTTATCTTTTTCAACCTTTATTGTCAAATATTCTTCTCTAGCTAATAACCCTCCACGATTTAATAATCCATAAATCCCTTTATTTTTTACAAATTCTCTCTCTGTATCATCAAGTAAATTTAACCCTTCTATATCTTCATCTATATCTATACCAAATATAGCCATTAAATGTACTCTATTTGATATATTGTATTCATTTTTCTCTAATCCTAAAGCTCTATATTTATTGACTGTCCTTCTATATAAGTCCATATTTTTTACCTTCTCTTTCTCTTTATGTATAATGCCGATTCATTCATTTCTTGAATCTAATAAAATTTTTATTATTTTTCATAGTATTGAAATATAATTATAATTCTAAAATGTATATATATTTTTATTGGTACCAAATATTTTAATATACAATATCATATATAAAATTTATTTACAATACATGATTGTTAAGTTTGTAACACATTTGTTATCCAATTATATTTTTATTTACAAATAAAATTAAAAAATAAGTATTATAAACACTAGTATTTATAATACTTATTTTTTAATTAATTTTTATTTATAAATTTTATATTTCCTAAATATTTTTTATAAATATCTATGTGAGATATAGATATTTTTATATCATTTATATCTAATTTTAAATCTAATAATACATTTCTACCATCTACTTTATATGTACTCAATCTGCTTCTTATATAGTTATATTCTTGATTAATGCTCTTATTAGCTAAGATAGATTTTACATTTTTCTTAGCTACATTATCCCACATAATAATTTTAAACCTAAATTCTAAGTTATCTTTTTTAAATATTTCTTTCAAAGCTATACAGGACATTATTATACTATCAATAATTCGATTAATATTTTGTGTATTATTTACATCCATAACTACAATCTCCACTACTTTAATATCTATTAAGTCTGTTATACTCTCTATATGGATATTTGCATTTATCAGTGTATCAATAGTTATATTATTTATTTTATTTCTTTTATTCAAAAACTTAATATTATCTCTATCTAAATTATAAAAAGATATTTCATTATCATTAAACTTCTTTTTCCTTCCGTATTCAAGATTTCTTAACATATTATCGTAATTTTCTAGACCTCTTATATAAATTTCTTGCTCATATAAGTTCAAATTATATTTACTCATAAGCATTTCGTGATAAAAAATACCCTTCGTTTTATTGTATATTAAAGTACTATTCAAATCATACATTTTGTCCAGAAAATTATTCCAATCGTACAAGTCATAAGTATCAATTACTTTTATTACTCTATCAAGCTTAAAAACACTTGTTATAGCTCTTTTATCTATAGCTTTAGGTATAGATGCAACTTGATTGCTATATTTCTTGTTCAATAAAAATCTAATTGCAAATTTTTTAAGAATTATTACTTTATTTTTGCTATATAAAAAATTCTGTTTCTTTATTATTTGTAGCCTATCTAGCTCTGATAATACCTTTCTTGTTTTATAATCACTCCTTGATATATACAACTTTCTACATATCTCATAAAATTGTTTCTGTAGTATAACACCATTTCCAAGTGTAAATATAATTTCTAAATATACACGATATTTTCTACATATTTTAAATTTATCTTCAGTTTTAATCATTATATCACCTCCCTCTATAAAATCATTTCTTCGTATATTTCATTCTGTATTTTTAACATTCTATAAATATAGCTTCTATACCTAATAGTCTTAAAAACTTATCTTTCTTATTTAAATCGCTCTCTCTATATGAAGGTGATATGATTTCTATACCGTATGCTACATTAGTTTCACGGTCAACTAATATTGCATCAACAGGAGAAATACTATCATAATTTAGTGCTTTTCTATTATATTTATCTAATGAATCAATCTTATTATTTATTAAATATAAAGCTTCACTTTCTGTTATCCACTTATACCTTTGTAAATCAAGATTCAAATATATTTCTTGAAGCTTGCTACAATGCCTTATTGACTTATACATATAACTTCTTTTTAATCCGTACATTTTAGACATAATTTTTTTAGCTTTAGATGTTAACTTATATCCTTTAATTCCATTTTGATAAACAATATCTATCATATTGTTCGCTTTATATAAGTTAAGCTTATAGCTAGAGACATTCATGAGTTGTAATCCATATTCCGTTATAACACCACAGCAGTATAACATTTTAAAAAATTCTTCATCTTTATTTCTTATAGTTTTAATCACCTCCTATTCTAATATCTAGTTTTAGAAAGGAAGGTTCTATATCTATATTACCTTCCTTCCCTATTTTAATATCTTCAATTGAAGATACTTAGTTATATTATTTTTTTATATAAATTATAAATATGAAATCATTTTTTATGTAAATTTATAAATTAAATGGATTTTTTATATATGAATGTCTTTCATTATGAAAATATTCTCTACTTTTTGGAATAAGAATTGGATTTATATTAAGTTCCTCTAAAATAGATACTGCTTTTTTAAATTTATACGGTGTATATTTCTGTTTATCGCTTTCAATAGATATTTCCTTAGCTCCTGTAATACCATTCTCAGATACATCTATAAGAAACTCTCTTATAAATTTCTTATCTCTTTCTTTCATATTACTTTTGTTTATTATCTTATCAGCTTCACGTATATTGTAATAATCCCCTTTGTATACTATTTTTTGTATATTTGATAACATATATTTTCGTTGTAATGATTCACTAAAATAGAACTTTAAATCTTTTTCTATATTGTATTTTCTTTTATTATAATTTAAATGTTTATTTAATAACTTAACTTCAAATCTTAATACACATTTCTCATAATCTTCACATTTTTTATTTTTATCTTTTCTTTCTTCTTCTTTATCATAGATTATAATTTGCATACTCTTAGAATCGTATCTAACGCTAGTCTTATATTTATTTTTGCTTTTCTTTAACTTAAATCCATGCTTATTAATCATTTTTTTATATAAGTGGATTAGTATTAATCTCTCAGCTTTAGAACTTATATACTTATCAAATCTGTAATCTACTCTTATTAATATCAAATCTAAACTATATCCAACAAGATATTCTACTTCATTATCTATTCTTTTCTTTACCTCATCATAATCTTTTTCATATACGTTACCCCTATTTAATATTTTAGTAACGTCTGCAAATATATTAATTTGATAGTGAAATTCTCTATTCTTTCCTGAAAATCTAATAGCTTCTCTATTACTATTTATTTCTTTCATAACTTCTTCTATACTTTTTTTAAATCTTTTTTCTATAATTTTTTTTTCTTCAAAAGATAAATTTGCATATAATAGAACTGTATGTATCATAATTTTCCTCCTAATTTTTGTCAGGAAATTAAAATTTATATTAAATAAGTGCTTAATCAATATCTAATAAATATTTTTTTCCCGAAACCGATTATATTTATTTAGTATCTAAATTCAATTTTTTAATATTAAATTTCTACAAATAATACTAAATTTATTTTTTATCTTCAATATCAAAACGGTTTTATCTAAATATAAATAATTTTCATAATTTTTTGCATATTTTTTTTAGAATTTTAATATTTACTATCAAAAAAATTATTATATAAATTAAGCTTTATTAATTTAACTCGTTGTGCTAGTTAAATATGATTATTGAAAATACTAGAGCCGAGTAAATTATATTTTTATAGTTCGAAAGCTTTATATAGTAATTTCAATATGTGTAGTAAAATAACTAGCACAATAGATTAAATTAATAAATAACAATAATCATAAAAAAGGAGTAACTTAAAATGACAGAAATAACTAAAGATTTATACCAATTTTCTATTAATCTTCCATTTATGGATTTTACACTACATCAGTATCTACTTGTATGTGAAAATCCAGTACTAATATCTACAGGTACAATAAATCAAGCTGAAAAAATATTACCTGAAATTAAGAAAATACTTAATGGTAAAGAATTAAAATATATTATATTTCCTCACTTTGAATCTGATGAATGTGGTGGATTACCTGTATTTCAAAGAGAATACCCAAATGTGACTACAATATGTTCTCAACTTAGTGCACGTGAATTACCAGGCTTTGGATATAAAGGCAAGATTGAAACTAAAAAACAAGGTGATTCTTTAGTGGATGATGGTTTTTCTTTTAAATTTATAGATTATCCATCAGAAGTACATCTTCAAAATGGTATTGTATTTTATGAAGAGACAAGAAAAATATTTTTTAGTAGTGATTTAATGTTGAGATTTGGAAATGCTAGCGGTCAAGTGATTAATAATAGTTGGAAAGATGAAGTTGAAAGTATAAGCATTGAAACAATACCTGATGAAAACAAATTAGATACCTTAAAAAGAAATTTGCTTACTTTAGAGCCTAGTTTTATAGCTGTAGGACATGGTTACTGTGTAAATTGTAATCTAAATAAATAATTAATCTGTTGTGCTAGTTAAAATTATTTTCCAAATAAAGTAAATTGCTTTTTTCAAAAAACAATATCCAATAAAGATTAGTATTTGTAAATATTAACCAAATACTAATCTTTTTATCTTAGCCATAGAATCATCATTTCTCATCAATTTATTTATTAGAAATGAAATATTATGAGCCAAAACTTTTATTGAGGTTCTAGTTATAAATCCTAGCATCGATTTACTTTTAACCTTATTTAAATTTAATTGTTCTGTTAATTGAGAAAAACTAGTTTCTATCCTTCTTCTAACTTTGAATAATAGTTGTCTTACTTCTTTTGGATAGTTATCTCTACTATTTGCCCTTTTTAAGAATAGTAAATCTATATCTCTTTCACTTTTTAATTCAGGCGTTAGCCTTTTGTTAATATATCCTTTATCTCCGATTATAGAGATAGATCTATATTTATCGCATAAATCCCATACCGCATTTCTATCATCTATGTTTGCTGGAGTTATAACATAATCAGTTAAAAATCCATCTACAGTAGTAAGTGCATGAAATTTAAATCCGAAATAAGTTTCTTTTTTAGAAGCGCATCTTCCATAGGAGGCTTCACCTTTGAAACACTTACTAAAACGAGCTCTTCCAAATTCACATACAGGAATAGGCATACTATCTATAACTCTTACATTGTTAGAGTAAAGTTGCATAAATTCAGATATATATCCTCTTATTTTAGATATTACTAAATGTAAATTTCTTTTAGTTCTATTAAATCTAGTTCTATCTCCTAATCTTGGAAATAGTTCTTTATATTCTCTTTTTAATAAACTAAAAAACGATTTCTCTGAGTCAATAGTTAAAAGTTCTCCAACTATACTAATAGTGATTATTTCACTATCTGAAAGTTTGCTATCCTTAATATTACGTCTATTCCTTATACCAATAGGTATAATTTCATTGTATATATCATCTATAATTACAAAAATATTTGTAAACAAATCTGTTAAATTTTCTAACTCCTGGATATAATAATTATTAAGCTCCAACATCATATAGTAAACCTCCTTTAAATTAGTATTAATAATCTTAGGTTGCTATATTTGTTGGAGTTTTATTATTGAAAAAATTAACTAGCACAACGAGTTAATTTAATAAAATATAATATTCATAAAATTTTTTTTTATAGATGAAACTATGTCTCTTTAAAAAAAACAACGAAATGTATTACATTTTTAGTTGTTTATTACATTTTTAGTTGTTTTGGATAAGGAGATTTTTTTATGGAAAAATACGAAAATAACTTAAATTGGAATGATGTTTTAAAACTATTTTTAGATGATGTTATTGATAATTGCTTAAATGAGTATTATCAAGAGCTTCTTTCAAAAAATAATTCTAATAAGGAGAATGTATTTTAATGAAGGCTGGAATATATATAAGAGTATCGACTGATAAAGAATTGCAAGAATCATCTTTAGAATATCAAGAAGCATGTTGCTCTGATTTTATTAAAGGTAATAATTTTGAGCTATACAATACTTATAAAGATGTCTTCACTGGAACTAAAACTGGTAAATATAACAAAGGACCTGGATATAAAAACTTAATTAATGATGCTATAGAAGGAAAAATAGATGTTATAATAGCAAAAGACCTATCTCGTATATCTAGAAATACCTTTGAGCTAGAAAAACTAAGAGATTTAATTCTATCAGGTAAAATACATCTTATAACTCTAGAAGGTGCGGTTGATAGTACTAAAGGAAATATACATTATCTATCTACATATATTTTAATTTATAGTGAAGAAGCTAGAATGATTAGAGTAAGAGTTGAGCAAAGTAAAAAAACAATGGCTAAAAATGGGCTATTCATAGGCTCAATAGCTCCTTATGGATACTATTGTGTTAAAGGAAAGTTATATGTAAGAAATGATGAATCACCTAAAATAATACAATATATATTCGATAGCTTTGTATCTGGTAAATCAGCTGAATCTATAGCTAAAGAATTAACTGAGAATAATATAGCTACACCTAGTCAATTATCTAATAAAAAAGGGGCATCTTCCAAATGGCAAGCTTCTACTATCAGAAAGATATTAAAAAATGAACACTACATTGGTAACTTAGTACAGGGAAAAACTAAATCAATTAATAGTACAAATAAAAGTAGGGTAGAAAATAGTAATTATATTATAGTTGAAAATACTCATGAAGCTATAATATCTAAAGAGCAGTTTAATTTAGTAAAAGATATAATTAACTCTAGAAAATCAAGTTCAAAAGTCTCAAGAAAAACACATTTACTTAGTAATCTTATATATTGTGAAACTTGTGGAAAAGCTATATCTCTTAGGAATAAAGATTACATATGCTCTGGGCGTTTAAAGTATGGTAAAAAAATGTGTTGTACTGAAAAAATAAAGCAAATTGACTTATTGAATTTATTAACTGAAAATATAATTGATAAAATTGATAATTCTGACTCAGATTTTTTACTTAATTATATAGAGGAAAGACTAAATAAAAATATAAGCAAATATAAGTCTACTTTAAATAACCTTCATATGAAAAAAAATAAACTAGAAAATAGAAAAAAAGAAGCTCTCAATATGCACTTAGATGGTTGTATTTCTAGAGATAAATATAATATAGTTGTTAATGAATCAGATAATGATATAAATGATACCTTAAAAAATATACATTCTATTGAATCTATGTTGAGCGTAAAAGATAAAATAGATTTATCACGTGATTTTGATTTATTGAAGTCAAGAATCATCAAATCAGTATCTTTAAACCCTCAAATATTAAATTACTTTATAAAAAGAATAGAAATCACTAACTTAGGGGTACCTAAAATCTACTATAGATTTTAGGTCTTATCCTCTAATTTATATCCTATCTAGAATTCTTTTTCCAGAAATATTATAATAATTATATTAAGGTAAATAATACTACATCTCAAATAAAGGAGATGTTTATAATGAAATGTGCAATTTACATAAGAGTTTCAACTGATAAAGAAGAACAAAAAACTTCTTTACAAAATCAAAAAGACTTATTTTTTAAATATATCTCAGATAAAGGCTGGGATATTGGTAAAATGTATATCGATATAGAGTCTGGAACTAAAGATAAAAGAGAACAGTTTCAACAAATGATATCTGATGCAAAAAATAAAAAATTTGAAATTATATTAGCTAAAGAACTTTCTAGAATAGCTAGAAATGGAAAATTATCATATGAAGTAAAGTCATTAGCCGAAAATAATAATATACATATTATAACTTTAGACAATGCCATAAATACTCTTGAAGGTAATACTCATATGTTTGGCATGTATGCTTGGATGTATGAACAAGAATCTCAAAGAATTAGCGATAGAGTTAAGTATGCATTAAAATCTAGAGCTGAAAAAGGCTTATTTAAAGGTTCTATTCCCCCATATGGTTATTACTGTAAAGATGGTAAGCTATTCATTAGAAATGATTTTACACCTGATATAGTAAAAAGAATATTTAATGAATACATAAATGGTGTCGGTTTTGATGCTATTGCTAGAGGTCTTTATAATGATGATATTCCTAGTCCTAGCCAAGTGGCAGGTATAACAAATGCATCATCCAAGTGGCATGGTTCATCTGTAAGATGTATTTTAGAAAACCCTCATTTTATAGGTGACTTAGTTCAAGGAAGAAGTACAACTAAAAATGTTACTTCTACTAAAAGAAATATTGTTTCTAATGAAGATTTAATTATAGTCAAAAACACACATGAACCTATAATATCTAAAGATGATTTTAATGCAGTTCAACAGCTAATATCTTCTCGTAGAAGAAAGAGACCTGCTCAAAGCATTCATCTATTTAGTAATATTCTTATATGTGCAGATTGTGGTCATGGCATGCATTTTAAAAAGAATAGAAAAGGATATATTTGTGGTAACTTTAATAAACATGGTCTTAAAGCTTGTAGCTCTCATGTAATACGTGAACAAAATCTTAAAGATATAATCATATCTGACTTAGATTTTATATGTAATTCTACAAATAATAAATCATTTTTTAAAGCTATTAATTTCAATTTAAATATAGAATCTAAATCTAGTAAAAATAAACTAGATATTATAAATAATAAAATTTTAAAATTAACTACAAGAAAAAATAATGCTCTTAATAAATTTATAGATGATTTTATTAGTAAAGAAGATTATGATACTATTGTAGAAAATATTAACTTAGAACTAAATGAACTAAAAAGTAAAAAACTTTCTATTGAAAGTACTGTGAATACAAATTTAAATTCTAATATAAGCAATAGTATAAGCTATTTTAAAAGTATAGCTTATACTATTACTGAACTAACACCTAATGTTATAAATAGATTGATAGATAAAATCGAAGTATCTGAAAATGGTACTCCAAGAGTCTATTACCGATTCTCAGAATCATCTATATGTTTATCTGATTTTATAAATCAGACTTCTTAACTATCTTCGCACAGCTCTCCACATGCATTGTGTGAGGGAACATATCTACAGGTTGTATTTCTACACACTTATATCCTCTTTCATTTAAATATGCTAAATCCCTAGCTAATGTAGAAGGATTACATGAAACATAAACAACTCTATCTGGTTTCATAGATACTATGGTATCTAATACCTTTTCATCGCATCCTTTTCTAGGAGGATCTACTACAACGACATCTGCAGTTTTACCTTCACTATACATCTTAGGAACAACTTCTTCCGCTTTTCCAACATAAAACTCTACGTTATCTAATTTATTTAATTTAGCATTAATTTTAGCATCTTTTATAGCATCTTCAATTATTTCTATACCATACACCTTAGTAGCTTTTTGTGCTAAAAATAAAGATATTGTCCCTATTCCACAATATATATCAAATACAGTATCATTTTCCTTTAACTCTGCATATTCTAATGCTTTATTATATAAAACTTCAGTTTGTATAGGATTAACTTGGAAGAACGATAATGGAGAAATTTCAAAAACTAAATCTCCTATATAATCATTTATCTTTCCATTTCCGTATATAACTTTATTTTCTTTTCCTAATATTACATTAGTTTTAGCTTTATTAATATTAAGAACTAAAGTTTTAAATCCTGGAATATTTTCTTTTAATACAGAAGCTAATTCATTTAAATGTGGTAAATTAGTTCCGTTGGCAACTAAAACTACCATTACTTCATTAGTTGTAAATCCAACTTTTGTAACTAAATGTCTTAAAACTCCTGTATGAGTAGTTTCATTATATAAACTTACATTGTAAGCTTGAATATAAGTTTTGATTATTTTAATTATTTTATCATTTATATCATGCTGTATTACACACATATCAGTAGGTATAACATTATGACTCTTTTTCTTATAAAACCCTATAGCAGTTTCACCATTTATATTTTGTATTGGAAATTGAGCCTTATTTCTATATCTACAAGGATTTTTCATCCCTATAGTTTCATGTATTTCAACATTTTCTAATTTTCCTATTCTAGATATAACTTGCTTAACTTCATTTGTCTTTAATTCAAGTTGTTTATTATAATCTAACTCTTGTATCTGACAACCACCACACTCCTTTAAGTCATCACTACAAATTCTCTCAACTCTAAACGGTGATTTCTCAATTATTTTAACTATGTCTCCTACTGCATAATTCTTTTTAGATTTATTTATTCTTACTTTTACTTTATCTTGTATTAATCCGCCCTCTACAAAAACAGTAAATCCTTCATATTTTCCTATTCCAACTCCACCTTGACCTATATCAACTATATCTACAACGTACTCCTTATTTTTTGATAACATAGGTTAGTCCTCCGTACATTTATTTTTTTTATACAATATTTTATTTTATCAAAAAAATAAGAGCTTTTAAAGCCCTTATATAAATAAATCTTTACTTTTAATGTATATAATTACAGTAATTCAAAATATATTTTTATAAAATAGCCACTAGGCTTTTTTAATAAACTTAGTGGCTATTTTAATAGTCTTAAAATAGTAATATTATATAAAATTTTATTTTATTATCTTATAGAACTCTTGTAGAACCTCTATATACTACTCCTCTAGATGAATCTACAGTTACTATTTCTCCATCTTTTACAGATTCTAATATATTTGTTGCAGATACTATAACTGGTTTATTTAAATTTATGCCTACTATAGCAGCATGAGATGTCATTCCACCTTCTTCAGTTATTATAGCTGCACATTTTTCTATATGAGGGTTCATTTCTATATCAGTCATAGTTGTAACTAATATATCGCCTTCATTAAATTCCTTGCAATCTTCATTGCTTTTTATAATACGAACTTTACCTTCTACAGTTTTATTTCCTACACCTATCCCTTTTACTATTTCTTCATTTATAACGTGAACTTTTATTAGATTTGTAGTTCCGCTTATTCCAACTGGAACTCCTGCAGTTATAACCACTAATTCACCGTTGTTTATGTATCCTGCATTTTTAGAAGTTTCTATAGCATTTTCTATAACTTCATCTGTATTATCTGCTAATTCACATTTAACTGGATAAACTCCCCAAGTAAGAGCAAGTCTTCTCATTACTTTTTCATCATCTGTAGTAGCTATTATTGGACACTTAGGTCTAAATTTAGATACCATTCTAGCTGTATGTCCTGATGAAGTTGATGTTATTATAGCTGAAGCATTTAAATCAACTGCTGTTGTGCAAGTTGCATGACTTATAGCATCTGTAACAGTCGTGTTATTTTTAGCATTCTTTTCTAATAGGTTATCATAATTTAATGTTTCTTCAGTTCTTTTAGCTATAGTAGCCATAGTTTTTACAGCTTCTACTGGATATTTACCAGCAGCAGTTTCTCCAGATAACATTATTGCATCCGTTCCATCATATATAGCATTTGCAACATCTGTAACTTCAGCTCTTGTTGGTCTAGGATTTCTCATCATAGAGTCTAACATTTGAGTCGCTGTTATTACTGGTTTTCCTGCTTCATTACATTTTGCTATCATTAACTTTTGAACTACAGGTATTTCTTCTGTTGGTATTTCAACCCCAAGGTCACCTCTAGCAACCATTATACCATCAGATACAGCTATTATATCGTCTAAATTATCTACACCCTCTTGATTTTCTATCTTAGATATTATTTGAATATCTGTTGCATTATTTCTTTCTAAAACTTCTCTTATAGCTAATACATCAGAAACTTTTCTTACAAATGATGCAGCTATAAAGTCTATTCCTTGAGATATACCAAATTCTATATCACTTATATCTTTTTCAGTTAATGCTGGTAAATTTATTTTTACTCCTGGTACGTTTACACCTTTATGATTTTTTACTATACCTGAGTTTTCAACTATACAAAGTATATCATCCCCATTTACTTCTTCAACTCTAAGACCAACTAAACCATCGTCTATTAATATAGTATCCCCAACAACTACATCATTTGCAAGTCCTTTATAGCTTACTGTACATATATCTTTATTTCCTACAACGTCTTTCATTGTTATAGTAAATTTTTGACCTTCTTCTAATAATACTTCTGGTTGATCAAAGTTACCAGTTCTTATTTCTGGACCTTTTGTATCTAATAATATAGCTACAGGCTTATTTAACTTTTCTCTAACTTTTTTTACTAAATCCATTCTTCCTTTATGTTCTTCATGCGAACCATGAGAAAAGTTCATTCTAGTTACATTTAATCCATTTTCAATTAATGCAGTTAGTACCTCTTCTTTCTCTGATGCAGGTCCTAATGTACAAACTATTTTAGTTCTCTTAGTGTTTTTTAACATATATATTCCTCCTAAATTATATAGATAGTATTTTTACCATTTCATAAGTATCTTTATCGAATGTTTTAGTCATTGATAAAGCTTCATGTATATCCATATCTATTATCTTATTATCTCTTATACCTACTACTCTAGCAGCTTTACCATCTAATAATAGCTCTACTGCTCTTACTCCCATTCTACTTGCTAGTATTCTATCAAATGCTGTTGGACTACCTCCTCTTTGAACGTGTCCCAGCACTGTTACTCTTAAGTCTGCTCCAGTTTCTTTTATTATTTCTTTTCCTAAATCTTGAGCATTTCCTACACCTTCAGCTAGTACTATTATACTATGTCTTTTCCCTCTTTTTTGAGTAGTTTTTAATTTATTACATACATCTTCAACTTTAAAATCGATTTCTGGAACTATTACAGTTTCTGCTCCTCCTGCAAGACCAGCATATAAAGCTAAATCACCACAATGTCTTCCCATTACTTCTATTATATTAACTCTTTCATGAGAAGAAGATGTATCTCTTATTTTACCTATTGCGTCTAATATTGTATTTTGAGTTGTATCAAACCCTATAGTATAATCAGTATAAGCTAAATCATTATCTATAGTTCCTGGTATACCTATAGCTGGAAATCCTAGTTCACTAAGTTTTTGAGCTCCATTAAATGATCCATCTCCACCTATAACAACTATACAATCAATACCATACTTTTTCAGAACTTTTACTCCTATTGCTCTTCCTTCTTCTGTTTTGAATTCTTCACATCTAGAAGATTTTAATATAGTTCCACCTCTATGTATAATATCACCAACAGAAGATAAATTCATTTCTTTTATATCTTCTTCAATTAATCCTTTGTATCCTCTGTTAATACCATAAACCTTACATCCATAGTATATTGCTGACCTAACAACAGCTCTTATAGCTGCATTCATTCCAGGAGCATCTCCTCCACTTGTCAATATTCCTATAGTTTTCATGGCTTTACCTCCTATATTATATATATATTAACACCCCAGGGACTAAAATTGTCCCTATTATGTTTTTTTATCCCATTATAAATAAAAAAATTAGGTCTATTAAAATATCTATTTTATAACATTATAACATAATATTTACATTTTTTTCATATTAATAATGCTATAATAATAATTTTTTTATTTTAATATCCTAATTTTTTTCTATTTACTATGACTATCTTATTTTTATATTATCTTTAGGAAGTATATTATTTAATTCATTAATTAATGTATCTGAAATATATACATTAAATCCATTATACTTATATAGCTTTTTAGTATCCTCAGCATATAAAAATATATTATCTTCTCCTGGATACTTTTTTAATATATTTGATATATTATCCATAATATTTATATTATTATATGAATCTACTTTTAAGTATAATCCTTTTTTAGATTTTTCTATATTATTTTTACTATTATTATTTCCCGAATTATATATATCTCTACTTAACTGATAAACATTATCTATATCAACAATATCTCTTGCTACAATCTTCGGTTCTTCACCTTCTTTTATATTTAATACACCTCTTATAAATATTATGCTATCCTCATTTAGAATTTGATTATATTTTTTTAGAGTTTGAGGAAATACTATTACTTCTATATTTCCATATAAGTCTTCTAAGTCTAAAAATGCCATTATATCATTTCGTTTTGTGGTTTTTATTGTTTTATTTGCTATCATACCACCCATTATTACTTCTCTTTCATCTAGGCTTAGGTATGATTCTTCATCTTCTTTTAAAGCATTTAGTTTTCCATTATCTATTGATGTATTTTTAATTAAAATTTCCTTAAATTCTGATAATGGATGTCCACTTACATACATTCCTAAAACTTCTTTTTCTAAACTAAGCTTTTCTCTTTCTTGGTATTCAGGTAGTTTAGGAATTGTGCTAACTTCTTGTAAGTTACTTTCTTCACTACCTCCAAAAGCATCAAATAATGATATTTGACCTTGTACATTTTTCTTTCTATCCATAGATATACTATCTAGTACATTTTCATATCCTGCCATTAAACTAGCTCTATTTTCGCTTATTTCATCAAAAGCACCACATTTAATTAAGCTTTCTATAACTCTCTTATTAGTATCTTTTGAATCCAATCTTTTGGCTAAATCTGAAAAATCTAAAAACTTACCATTAAGATTTCTTTCATTTATTATATTTTCTATAATATTAACACCAACATTTTTAACTGCTGCTAGTCCAAATCTTATATTATTTCCTTCAACTGAGAATTTTGAAAAACTCTTATTTATATCTGGTTTTAATACTTCTATCCCTAACGCATTACATTCTCTTATATATTCTACAACTTTATCCGTATTCCCCATTACGCTAGTTATTAAAGCCGCCATAAATTCAACTGGATAATATGCTTTTAAATATGCAGTTTGGTATGATAAAACACCATATGCTGCAGCATGAGATTTATTAAATGCATACTTAGCAAAATCTATCATATCATCAAATATCTTATTAGCTATATCTTCTGGTACACCATTTCTTATGCATCCAGCTATCTCTATATTTCCATTTTCATCATCTTTTCCATAAACGAAGTATCTTCTTTCTTCTTCCATTACATCCATTTTTTTCTTACCCATAGCTCTTCTAACTAAGTCACTACGTCCATAAGTATATCCACCTAATTCTCTAACAACCTGCATAACCTGTTCTTGATAAACTAAACATCCATAAGTAACTTCCATTATAGGTTTTAATTTTTCATGTAAATAGGTTACATTTTGTGGATTGGTTTTATTCTCAATATAAGTAGGTATAGAATCCATCGGACCTGGTCTATATAAAGATATCCCTGCTACTATATCTTCAAAATTATCTGGCTTTAACTGTTTCATGAATACTCTCATACCAGCACTTTCTAATTGGAATACACCTAGTGTATTTCCTGAAGATAAAAGTTCAAATACTTTTGGATCATCATAATCCATCTTTGAGAAATCTATTTTTTTATTGTGTTTTTCTTCTATTAAGCTAAGTGCATCTCTTATTACCGTTAAAGTTCTAAGTCCTAAGAAATCCATCTTTAGCAAACCAAGCTCTTCTAATGTAGTCATAGTAAACTGAGTTGTTATAGCATCTTGATGTTTATAAAGTGGAACATATTCATCTACTGGATTCTTAGATATAACTACACCTGCCGCATGAGTTGATGCATGCCTTAGCATACCTTCTATTCTCTTTGATATATCTATAACTTCTCTAGTTTCTCTATCTTGTTGATATAAATCCCTTAAGGTTGGATTAGTCTCTAATGCTTTATCAATGGTCATTCCAAGTGCAAAAGGTATTTCTTTTGCTATTTTATCAACTTTATTGTATGGTATATCCAAAACTCTTCCTACGTCTCTTATAGCAGCTTTTGCTCCCATAGTTCCAAATGTTATTATCTGAGCAACGTGGTCTTCTCCATACTTTCTTTTAACATAATCTATAACTTCTTCTCTTCTTTCATAGCAAAAGTCGATATCTATATCAGGCATAGATACACGTTCTGGGTTAAGGAAACGCTCAAATAGAAGAGAATACTTTATTGGATCTATGTCCGTTATCTTTAATGTATATGCAACTATAGAACCTGCTGCACTACCTCTTCCTGGACCAACCATTATATTATTTTCTTTTGAGAAATTTATAAAATCCCAAGTTATTAAGAAATATTCTACATATCCCATCTTTTCAATTACATCTAACTCATAGTTAAGTCTATCTATAATCTCTTGGCTTGGATTATCATATCGCTCTTTGAGACCTTTAAAACATAACTCTCTTAGATAGGTATCTGGAGTATATCCTTCTGGTACATCATATTTAGGAAGATGTATTGTATTAAAATCAAATTCTACATTACACATTTGAGCTATTTTAACAGTATTATCTATAGCCTCTGGTGCATATGGGAATAATTGTTCCATTTCTTCTCTAGATTTTAAATAGAATTCATCACTCTCAAATCTCATTCTGTTAGGGTCATTTACCGTTTTTCCCATTTGTATACACATTAATACATCATGTATTTTAGAATCTTCTTTATTTACATAATGGATGTCATTAGTAGCAACTAAAGGTATATTAATTTCCTTAGATAATTTTACTAATGCCGCATTAACTTCCTTTTGTTCTGGTAATCCATGATCCTGTATTTCTAAATAAAAATTTTCTTCTCCAAATATATCTCTATACTGTAGAGCTATTTTTTTAGCCTTTTCATAATTTCTATCCATTAAAGCTTGAGAAATATCTCCAGCTAAACAAGCTGATAATGCTATTATTCCATCACTATATTTCTTTAGCTCGTCCATATCTACTCTTGGTTTATAATAAAATCCATCTACGTATGAAGTAGATACCATTTTAATTAAGTTTTTATATCCATCCATATTTTTAGCCAAAAGAATCAAATGACCTTGTCTTTTATCATAATTAGGATCTTTATCTCTTAAGCTACGTGGAGCTGTATATACTTCGCAACCTATAATTGGTTTTATTCCTTGCTTTTTTGCTTCCTTATAAAAATCTATTACACCAAACATACATCCATGATCTGTTATGGCAACAGAACTCATATTTAATTCTTTTGCTCTACTTATAAGATTTTTTACTCTAGAAAAACCATCTAATAAGCTATATTCAGTATGAACATGAAGATGTACAAAATCTTTACTCATTCCATCACCTCTTAGATTATCATTCAAATTTATAATAAAATTCACTTAAAGTGTAATACCCAAAATAAAAGGAGATATATCAATATATCCCCCTTTTTATTTATTCTTGATTACTTCTTAAATTATTTGCTATTTCTTCTATTTTCCTTAGTCTATGGTTAACTCCAGATTTTCCTATTGGAGGCTCTAACATTTCTCCTAATTCCTTTAAAGTCATGTCTTCACACTCTAACCTAATTCTAGCTATTTCTTGTAAATTTTCTGGTAAGCTACTTATACCTATCGTATCTTGTATAAGTTTAATATTTTCTATCTGTCTTACAGATGCATTTACAGTTTTTGAAAGATTTGCAGTTTCACAATTAACTATACGATTTACATTATTTCTCATAGCCTTTACTATCTTTGTATTTTGTAGGCTTAAAAGTGCATTATGCGCTCCAATTATATTAAGTAAATCCGATATTTGTTCACTTTCTTTTAAGTATACTACAAAATTATTTTTTCTTGAAACTACTTTACAATTAAATCCTAATTTATTTATTAAATCTTTTAAAGATTTTGCAAAATCTTCATTATTAGTTACAAATTCCATATGATAATTTTTACCAGGGTCACTTATAGAACCTCCACCTATAAATGCACCTCTTATGAATGCTCTTATACATTCTTCATTTTTTAATAAACTTTCAGGAACTTTATTTACAGTATAAAATCCATCTTCTTGTTCTAATATTCCAAGCTTCCTTAATAAATTTTCTGCGCCCATTTCACTTGTTACTATCAGAACATAACTATTATTTCTTTTTAACATCTGATTTTTATTTACAGATATTGTCGTATTTATACCAAAATTTTGTTTAAGTAATTTAAATACTTTTCTTGCTATAGAGTTTAATTCAGTAGTAATTTTTAAATTTAGTTTTCTATAACCTGTAATCTGTATACTTCCTGCTAATCTAACTATTGCAGCTAATTCAGTCATATTACAATAATCATCATTAGATATAACCCTTGCTAATTCATTTTTAGTTTCAGCTGAAAAAGACATATATATCACCTATTTTGTTAGTTCTTTTTTAGCCTTTTTTTTATTTCTTGCAAGGCTACTTTTATTATTTCTTTTTCGTCATCATATCTAGCTAAATCAACAACTCGATCTAAATGTATAAACTTAGCATCAATGAATCCTTCTTCTTTTTGAGGAACTGTATTCATATTTTTTGCTTGCATCAAGTACCAAAAAACTGTTTTATGAACAGCTCTATTTTCATCCCAATTTTCTTTAAATGTATAATGAATTTCTCCTAAGTATTTCAATATATCTGCTTTTACTCCTGTTTCCTCTAGTACTTCTCTAAGTGCTGCTTCTTGTCTATTTTCTCCTTCTTCTACCTTTCCCTTTGGTAAAACCCAATCTCCATTGAATTTTCTAAGTAGAAGTATAGCATTACCAAATAGAACTACACCACCGGCACTAACCTCTTCTCTCATAGATGTTCACTCCTTAAAACTAACATAATAATAAGGATTTCTACATAAATCTTTAAAATCCTTTTTTACTTATTCTTGTCATTATCATGACGTAGTGCCAAATTAATTACTATATCAGAAATATGACCTGCATCGTGTCTAATATAATTATTTTTTATTTCAATTAGATTTTCTTCTATAGTTTTTGCCCCCATAGTTTTTAATATTTTCTTTTGTTTATCATCCAATAAAACTTGTTTTGCCCCATCTTTTTGATATCTTCTAAGCATTTCCTTAGGTAAAACTTCATTATTAGATATTATATAATCTATTATATTTTTATTAGTATGTTTTACTATAGCATTAACATGATCTAAAACATTATAACTATCCGTTTCTCCCGGCTGAGTCATTATATTACATATATATACTTTAGGTGCTTTAGATTTTTCAATTGCATCAACAACTCCCTTTACTAATAAGTTCGGTATTATACTAGTGTATAAACTTCCAGGTCCCATAATAATTATATCTGCATTTTCTATAGAGTTAATTACTTCGTCTAAAGGTACTGCATCTTGCTCATCTAAATATACTCTTTTTATAGAAGTTTTATTATCTCTTACCTCTTTAGGTATTTTAGATTCACCTTTTACTATTTTCCCATTTTTAAGCTCTGCTATCAAGTTTATATCATTTAAAGTTACCGGTAAAACTTTGCCTGTTATAGCAAATATTTCACTCATTTTATATAATGCAATTTCAAAGTTACCATATAATCCATTCATAGCAGCTAAAAATAAATTTCCAAAACTTTGACCTTTTAAAGCACCTTCAGTAAATCTATACTGCATAACTTCTTTCATAGTTGGTTCTATATTAGCTAAAGCCAATAAACAATTTCTTATATCTCCAGGAGGTAACATACCTAAATCTTCTCTTAGTACCCCAGATCCTCCACCATCATCTGCAACTGTAACAATTGCAGTTATATTACGAGTTCTCTTTTTTAATCCTCTTAAGAAAACGGATTGACCTGTTCCTCCTCCAATGACTACTATATTAGGATCTGTACATTCTCTTTCATCTAGAGTAATTGACTTTAATCTCTCATCCTTCATTTTCTTATATGCATACATAGATACTAATAAAGCAATCCATCCTGTCATCCCTATGATCATAAATATATTTGTCATTTCTTCCTCCATATTATCTTAACATAGAGTCTCTGTGTTTTTTTACTACTCTATAACCTCTATTAACTAAATCATCATATATAAGATTTGATATAGTAACAGATCTATGTCTTCCTCCCGTACATCCAATTCCTATTACTAGATGTTGTTTTCCTTCTTCAACATATTGAGGAACTAAAAATTGTATCATATCAGAAAGCTTTTCATAAAATTCTTCACTGATTTTAGAATTCATAACATAATCTCTAACTTCTTTATCATCACCAGTTTTAGGTCTTAAATCTTCAATATAATATGGATTAGGTAAGAATCTAACATCAAACATAAGGTCACAATCAGATGGTATTCCATGCTTAAATCCAAAAGATACTACTGATATTGTTAATTTAGTATTATTTTCACCTGTAGAATATAACTTTCCAACTTCCTCTTTTAAATCTTTAGGCTTCATATTCGTTGTATCTATTACACAGCTTGCCATTTTTCTTAGAGGTTCTAGTATCTGTCTTTCCATTTTTATACCTTCTGGTATTTGTATATTCTTAGATAATGGATGATTCCTTCTAGTCATCTTATATCTTTTTAATAAAACATCATCTGAACAATCTAAGTAAAGTATTTCATATTGATAATTTTCTTTTTCTAAATATGACAAACTTTCATAAATGGTTTCAAAAAACTTACTTCCTCTTATATCTATACCTAAAGCAACTTTATCTATACTAGAATTAGGCTGATAACATAACTCTGCAAACTTAGTTATCAGAGCAGGTGGTAAATTATCCACACAGTAAAAACCCATATCCTCTAAAGACTTCATTGCTTCACTTTTTCCTGAACCTGATAGCCCTGTTACAATTACGAATTTCATAATTTTCCCCTTTTACTTATATTTTAATATTCTCTATTAATGATAAATCTAATTCTGATTCTTTAATAATTTTCATAGCTAAATCAAAATTACCTACATTTTGAGGTACATGAGCATCAGAACCTATTATAAATTTATTTCCTATACTTTTTATTTTAGCTATTTGATCACTATTTAAAAATCCATGACTGCTATTTATCTCTAACCTTGTATCTGTATTTTTTGCTACCTTTGCTATTTCTTCTATATATACATCACCCTTATCTCCTGGATGAGTTATTATAAATATATCATTATTTTTCATTGCATTTATTATAGCATTAGTATTATAATCTTTAGATTTTTCATTTTTTATAATATAATTATTACAATGATTTAGCATGCTTCTTAATGATGTAGGCGTTGATGCAAAATGATATCCTGCCATAATATAATCACAATTTTCAATGATTTTATCATTTATATCTATATTTCCATAGATATCTAAAATATTACATTCCATACCAAGAAGAATTTCTATATTTGAATATTTTTCATTTAATTTATCTATTTCTTCTCTCATCTTGTAAATATCATTTAATTTTATACCATATGCTAAATGTTTATATCCATGGTCAGATATTCCTATTCTTTTAATACCCTTAGAAATTGCTTCTAATACATTTTCTTCTATAGTTCCTTTTCCATGACTATATTTAGTATGAGTATGATAATCTGCTAGTATTTGCATTTATTAATCCTCTCCAAGTATTTTGACTTCTTCCTCTAAAGTTATCCCAAACTTTGACTTTACTGTACTTTTTACTATATACATTAAATCTAAAATATCTTTAGCTGTAGCATTACCTAAGTTTACAACAAATCCACAATGTTTTTCTGAAACTTGAGCATCTCTTAATGTAAGCCCTTTTAAACCACAATCGTCTATTAACTTAGCTGCAAAATAACCTTCTGGTCTTTTAAATGTACTTCCTGCACTTGGTAAACTTAAAGGTTGTTTTGTAACTCTTCTTTGAGTATAATCCATCATTGTTGCTTTTATATCATCATAATTTCCTTTTTCTAGTTCGACTTGTGCTGATAATACTATATAGTTTTCTCTTGAAAGTATACTTCTTCTATAAGAAAATTCCATTTGTTCATTAGTAAAATCAAGTATATTTCCATCTTCATCCATAAGCCTAACAGACTTAACTATATCCTTCATTTCTCCTCCATAAGCACCTGCATTCATAGCTAATGCTCCTCCTAGAGTTCCTGGTATACCAGCTGCAAATTCAAATCCTTTTAATTCCGCTCTTAACACAGCCTTTCCTACAAATGAAAGTAATGCACCTGATTGTATATTTACTATATTTCCATCTATATTAAAATCATTGAAGTTATTTGATATTTCTATTACTACGCCTCTAATTCCACCATCTTTAACTAAAAGATTTGATCCATTCCCAATTACAATATAAGGTACATTTTCTTCTTTTAATAATCTTATAACTTTTGATAACTGCTCTTCAGTTCTAGGCTTTACTAATATATCAGCAGGTCCACCTACTCTAAAAGAAATATGCTTTTTCATAGGTTCATCTAATTTTATATCTTCTTTATCTATTATATTTAACAAACATTCATATATATATTTCTTATCCATTAAATTTCCTCCCTAATTAAAGTATTTATTAATATTTACATTAATACTATATTATTTTTATATAATTAATATAATATAGTATTAAAAAAAAAATAACAATATATAAAGACCTTAAAAATATTAAAAAACGTTGATATTGCTATATCAACGCCAAATTTTATATAAACTATAAATTTACCTATATGATCTATCTCATTAGTAAATATAACTAATTTAAAAGTTACTAATTGTAAATGTAATTAATCGATTAAATTTATAGTTTATACTAAAAAGTAACATCTAAAAATAATATTAAGTTATTAAACTGTAATCAAATATCTTATAATTACATATCAAATAAAATAAATTCTATTTAAAATACCTAGCGTCTAAATAATCAATCAAAATAATTTTGTATATATAATCTATTTTTATCTTTTATATACTCTTACATAAAAACTTCTATATATAGAAGTTTTTATCTTTTTTTGTTTAATGTATACAAAATGTATATTTTGGTGTATAATTGTTACTGCTGCTAAATTACTAGCCGCTATTATTTTTAAAATTATATGTCAATATTTTTATATTTTTAATAAATTTCAAGGAGGAATTATAAATGGCAGATAAAAAAATGCTTATGCCTGCTGAAATAGCTGAATATACTATTGAAGCTGGTGTTAAAAAGGCTACTACGCCAAACAAAAAAGTTATAGCATCTGCATTCTTAGCTGGTGCATATATAGCATTCGGTGCATTAGGATCAGTTGCTGCAGCTTACAACTTATTAGCAAATCCTGATACTTACGGTTTAGGTAAAATGGTTGCAGGTCTTATGTTCCCTGCAGGTCTTATATTTGTACTAATAGCTGGTGCAGACTTATTTACAGGTAATATATTAATAACTCTTGCTGCTCTAAAGAAAAGAGTAACTTGGGGACAAGCTTTCAAAAACTGGGCTTTAGTTTGGATTGGTAACTTACTAGGAGGAGCTTTAGTAGCGTATCTTGTAAGTTTATCTGGTGTATTTGATTGGAGTAATGGTTTATATGGTGGAGTTATCGTTAAAACTGCTATAGGTAAACTTGGATTTACTTGGGTTGCTGCAATAGCTTCTGGTATATTATGTAACTGGATAGTTTGTGCTACTGTTTGGATGACTTACGCAGCTAAAGATGTAACTGGAAAAGTTTTAACTGGATTCTTCGGTATATTCTTATTCGTATGTACTGGATTTGAACACTGTGTTGCAAACATGGCATACTTATTTGCTGGATTATTTAGTAAAGCAAACCCTGCATATTTAGAAGCGGCTCACAAAACAGCTGCTGATGCTGCTGTTATAAACATACCTAATATATTTATGAATAACTTAATACCTGTTACTATAGGTAATATATTAGGTGGTGCAATATTTGTTGCAGGAGTTTACTACTTCCTATTTGTTAATAAAAAAGAAGATTCTATAGCTGAAAAGAAAACAGCATAGTCTTTAGTAATACATTTTTTAAAAGAGGTTGTTCTATAAGTTTAGTTCAACCTCTTTATTTATATTACATTAATATTTATACTATATATACAAACTATATGTAATATATTATATAAATGGAGGTTTTAATTATGCATAGCTTTGTTAAAGAATCTTGGTATGAAATATTAGTTACCACGATATATATAATCAACTTCTTAGCAATTATAAATTTAATCTTTAGAGAGAAAAGAAGTATCGAAGCTACTGTCGCTTGGGTTCTTGTTTTAACTACAGCTCCAGCTATAGGTTGTACTACAGCTCCAGCTATAGGTTGTATATTATACATAGCTTTTGGTAGAGGTATTTCTAAAAATAATATGTTTAAAATAAAAGAAGCTGAAGATAAAATTTTAAAAGAAAATATAATAGATACTCAAATCAAATTAAACCATAATGATAACTTTGAACCAGATTTAATTGAGTATAAAGATATGATATATACTTTAGCTAATTCAAATAATTCACATTTTTCAACTAATAATGATGTAGAAATTTTTCCAGAATCAAATGATTTCTTTGAATCTTTATTAGAAGAATTAAAGAAAGCTGAACACCATATAAATATACAATTTTACATTTTTAAAGATGATGAAATAGGAAATAAAATAATAGATATTTTAATAAATAAAGCTCAAAACGGAGTTAAAGTAAGACTTTTGTATGATGCTGTAGGTAGTAGATTATTCAGTGATAAATCTATTTATAAACTTAAAAAAGCAGGTGTAAAAGTAGGCGTATTCTTCCCTTCTTTTATGAAAATTATAAATATAAATCTTAACTATAGAAATCATAGAAAAATAGTTGTAATAGATGGAAAAGTCGGCTTTATCGGTGGAAATAACATTGGAGATGAATATCTAGGTAAAAACCCTAAATTTGGATATTGGAGAGATACTCACTTAAAACTTACTGGAGATTCTGTAAAGGATCTTAATATAAGATTTATACTTGATTGGAGATATACAACTAAAGAAGACTTAAATTTAGATAAATACTTTAACATTAAAAGTTCAAGAATCTCTAACTCTAAAGCATGTAAAAATGTCGGCATACAAATAGTATCTAGTGGTCCTGATAGTACCGAGCTAGATGAGATTAAGTATGGTTATTTAAAAATGATACAAAAAGCAAAAAAATATATTTATATACAGACACCTTATTTTATTTTAGATAGAACGCTTACAGACACATTAAAAATTGCGTGTTTTTCAGGAGTTGATGTAAGAATAATGATTCCATCTAAACCTGATCATCCTTTTGTTTATTGGGCATCTTCTTCATATGCAGGTGAACTTCTTAAGTATGGTGCTAAACTTTATAATTATGATCATAACGCATTTTTACATGCTAAAACTATAGTAGTAGATGACTGTGTATGTTCTATAGGAACTGCAAACATGGATATCAGAAGTTTTGAACTTAATTTTGAAATAAATGCATTTATGTATTCTTCACAGGTTGCAAAAAAACAAAGGGCTATATTTGAAAATGACATTTTAAAATCTAAAGAAATAACATTAGATATTTATAATTCTAGATCTCGTCATATGAGAGTTAAAGAATCTATTTCTAGATTACTTTCTCCTATATTATAGAAAAAATAATAAAGGAGTTACTCTTAAAAAACTATTATTCTTAAAATTAGTTCTATAATTAAAAGGAGGATTTATATGTATAATTTCTCTTCGCATAACAAATATTTATTTAAACAATTAGATACTTTTATTAATTCAATAAAAAATAAAGAAGATTCTTTAATTCAAATATTACATTATGCTCAAGATATATTTGGATATATTCCTAAAGAAGTTCAAATTTATATATCTGAGAAATTAAATATTTCATTAACTGAGATTTATGATATTATAAACTTTTATTCTTATTTTACTACTGATCCTAAAGGTAAATATAAAATAAATATATGCTTAGGTAAAGTTTGCTATGCTAAAGGAGCTAGCGAAATATTAGCTGAATTTGAAAAACAACTTGGAATAAAATCCGGACAAACATCTAAAGATTTTTTATTTTCATTAAATGGAATAAGATGTATTGGAGCATGTGGTCTCGCACCAGTTGTCGTTGTAAATGATAAAGTATATGGACGATTTAAATTAGAACAAGTTAGTGAAGTTTTAGAGTATTATAAATCTTTAGAAAATACTACTATATAAATTTTAAATTATATATTCAAAATATTAGTTTTATAAATATATACTAATATAAATGCCTGTAAATAAACCACTTTTTATTTACAGGCATTATTAGTTTTATTTTTTATCTATTAATTGAGCCAATTTTTTAGTAAATTCATGTGCTGAATCATATCCCATTCCTCTTTGTCTATAATTCATAGCTGCAACTTCTAAAACCATAGCTGTATTTCTTCCCGGTTTAACAGGAACCACAAGTTTTTCTATATTAACACCTAATATTTGTTCATACTCTCTATCTAAACCTAATCTATCATAATATTGATTTTCATCCCATCCTTCTAAATGAATAACTAAATCTATCATTTTAGTTGTTTTAGTAGCTCCTACTCCATATAAACTTTTTACATCTATAATTCCTAATCCTCTAATTTCCATAAAGTGTCTTAATACCTCTGGAGCTTGACCTGTTAGTACACTATCATCTAATTTTCTAATCTCTACAGCATCATCAGCAACAAGTCTATGTCCTCTTTGAATAAGCTCTAATGCAGTTTCTGATTTACCTATACTACTTTCACCTTTTATAAGTACTCCAATTCCATATATATCAACTAAAACACCATGTATAGTAGTCTGTGGAGCTAATTTATTATCTAAATAATTTGATAATCTATTTATAAGTCTTGTTGTATTTCTTCTTGTACTTAAAACTATTCTATCATATTTCTTTGCAAATTCTATTACATCTGGTTTTACTTCTAAGTCTCTAGATACTATTAATACAGGTATTTCATGTGCAAAAAACTTATCTAATACTTCTCTTCTTTTTTGTTCATCTATATAGCTAAAATAATTATATTCCGTTTTACCAACTATTTGTATTCTTTCATAGGCAAAGTCTTCAAAATATCCCGCAAATTGCAGTCCTGGTCTATTTATATCTTGAGAATAAACATAATAGTCTCTATTCTCAGGCATATGTACTACTTTTAAATCTAAATCTCTTACTATTTCTTTTATAGATACTCTTTCACTTGAATTCATGTTTTATTTCACTTTCCCTTTCTAAAATATTCATAAACACTTTCACTAGATGATTTATTCATACTCTCTACTTCTAATAATTCTTCAAAAGTTGCATTTTTTATAGCTTCTATATCTTTAAAGTGATTTAACAGTGCTTTTTTCCTTTTTTCCCCTATACCTTGTATATCATCTAATTCAGATTTTGTCAAAGATTTATTTCTAAGACTTCTATGATACGATATAGCATAATTATGCACTTCTTCTTGAATACTTGCGACAAATCTATACAAATTAGAAGTTCTATCTAGTTCTATCTCCTTTTCCTGGGAAATAAGTCCCTTAGTTCTATGTTTATCGTCTTTATACATTCCCCAAAGAGGTATTTCTACATTATACTTATCTAAAACCTTCTTTACTGAACTAACTTGACCTTTTCCTCCATCTAATAACATTAAATCAGGAAAATCTCCATATTTTAATCTTCTCTCAACTATTTCAGCCATAGAATCATAATCATTAGGACCTATTACTGTTTTTATTTTATATCGTCTATACTCTTTTTTATCTTTCTTTCCATTAGTAAAAACAACCATAGAACCAATAGAATCAACACCTTGTATGTTTGATATATCAAAAGATTCTATTCTCTTTGGTATACTTTCTAGATTTAAAATTTGTTTTAGTTCTTCTAAAGCACCTATACTCTTTTCATACTTTCTCTTATTAATATCTGAAAACTTCTCTAAATATTCTATAGCATTTTTACGTACCATTTCAATTAAGCTTTTCTTTTCACCTTTTTGAGGTACTCTTATAATTACTTTTTGACCTTTTTTTGCCGATAACCATTCTTCAAGTATAAAACTATCTTCTATTTCATCTTCTATTATTATTTCCTTAGGTATATATTCTTGCTCCATATAAAATTGTTTGACAAATGAGCCAAGTATTGATTCTCTTGTACTATCCATAACACCTTCTAATATAAAATGTTCTCTTCCTACTATCTTTCCATTTCTTACAAAGAATACTTGAACACAAGCTTCATCATGTGCTCTCGCCATTGCAATAATATCTTGATTTAAGTCTGATGTAGATGCATCTATCTTTTGTTTTTCCATCATATCTTCTAAACTTTTTATCTTATCTCTATATACTGCGGCTTCTTCAAAATTAAAATCCATTGCGCATTTATTCATTTTTTCTTTTAATATATCAATTAATTTTTCTTCTTTTCCAGATAGAAATAGCAATATTTCTTCTATCATTTTATTATACTCTTCTTTAGTAATATTTCCTGCACATGGACCTACGCATCTTTTTATATGTAAATTTAAACAAGGTCTCATGTTAGTTTTTATAGCTTTCTCTATGTCTATATTACAAGTTCTTATTGGATATATGCTTTTTATTATATCTAACGTATCATTAACTGCAGTTGTGTTAGTATATGGTCCAAAATATTTTGCTTTATCTTTTAAAACCTTTCTAACTTTTAAAACTCTAGGAAAATCTTCATTTGTTGTAACTTTTATATATGGATATGTTTTATCATCCCTTAATAAAACATTATATTTAGGCTTATATTTCTTTATTAAATTGCATTCTAATATCAATGCTTCTAGTTCTGAATCTGTTATTATGTATTCAAATCTATCAATATTTTTTACCATAGACTTTACTTTAGAAGAATGATTCTTTGAAGATTGAAAATATTGTCTTACTCTATTCTTTAGTACTTTTGCTTTTCCTACATATATTATATTATTGAATTTATCTTTCATTAAGTAAACACCTGGTTCTGATGGTAATTGCTTTAAATGCTCCTGTATATCAAACAATCATTTTTCCTCCATTCTTACATTTTATAATTTAATTATACCCATAATTATCTAAAATTTATAAATTTAAATGTTGTATATACTAAAAAAAGATATCTCAAAGTATAAATTTTATACTTGAGATATCTCATATTTTTACTTACTAGTATTATTTATTATTTCCACCATTTATTTGTAACATGAATACACTTGCTGCTTCTCTAGTTTTAAATTCTTTGCTATCTTTATATTTATCAACATAATCAGAACTTAGTGCAGCTCTATCTATTTCACCATTTTCATATAAACTAACTTCTGCTCCTGTATCTTTAACAACTTTAGTATTTATTTTATTTAATTTAACATTAGCAGCATCCCAATAGTTAGGATTTTTTTCCATTGAGAATTGGTCTTCCATTTTCCAACTAGTTAAAGTAAATGGTCCATTGTATATTTGCTTATCAGCAGCAGAACCATATGCATCTCCACAAGACTCAACAAATGCTTGGTTTTGAGGGAAGAATACTTGGAATGACATTAATTCTGCAAAATAAGCTACCGGTCTATTTAATTTAACTTCTAAAGTGTAATCATCTAAAGCTTTTACTCCTACACCATCTACTCCATTAGCTTCTATCTCTTTTATGCTAGCTCCTACTATATCAGCCATTATATATGAATATTCTGATGCTGTTTCAGGAGTTAAAGTTCTCTTCCAAGAATATTCAAAATCTTTAGCAGTTACAGGTGTTCCATTTGACCAAGTTGAATTCTTTCTTAGTTTAAATGTCCAAGTTAATCCATCTTCTGAAACTTCCCAAGATTCAGCTACTCCTGGTTTAACTTTTCCATCTCCATCTATTCTTGTTAAACCTTCCATTGTACTATTCATAGTTTGGAAAGATTGTTGGTCTGTTGATTTACTTACATCTAAAGACGGTATATCTGATGATGTTGCTAAATTAAGAACTTTATCATCTTTATTTACATCCGCATATGTGTATGTAAAATCAGCCCCCCAAGAGTTATTCACTATACCTGATACATAATCTTTTTCTAAGTATGCACCTGCTTTTTGATATATAGGAGCTAAATATCCATCTTCAATCATTAATTTTTCTGCTTCTGCATATTTAGCAAATCCTTCTGATGTAGGAAGTTTCATAGCTTCTTCAACTAATTTATTATAATCTTCACTATTATATCCAACTTGTTTAGCAAATTGGTTTCCAGTTTGCATTGTTGATAAATATGTTAGTGGATCTGGATAATCTGCTCCCCACCCTGAAAATGCTAAGTCAAATTCTCCATTAGTTTCTCTTTCTAGTTTTTGTTCAAACGGTAAATTTGAAACTTTTGCCGTTAATCCTTCTAAATCTCCTAATTCTGATTGTATAAATTCACCAGTTCTTTTACCTGTATCATGATCAAATGTTAATATTTCTATTTCAACTGTATCAAATCCAACTTCTTCTTTAGCCTTAGCCCAAAGCTCTTTAGCTTTTTCTTCATTATACTCATAACCCATACCTTTAGTTAAATCTGTATAATCTTTTCCATTATCAAATGCTAATCCTTTTGGTGTAAATGTAGACGTTGGTATTGAACCATTATTTAATATAACATCACAATAAGCTTGCTTATCTATTATCATAGATATAGCAGCTCTTGCATTTTTATTGGCAAGTACTTCTGCTGCAGTTGCAGTTCCTCCACCATTACTTCCTCCATTTGAACTTCCCCCTGAACTACTGCATCCAGCAAGTAAACTTGTGCTTAATAATGCAACTGTTGCCATTACTGTTAATTTTCTTCTTAAAAACATAATAAAATTCCCCCCTATTAATCTATTTTATATTTCTAAAATATTTATTTAAAATTAATTATATAACACTAATTAAAAAAAATCATTTGTTTTTTAAAATTTTCTGAATTTTGAATTGTATGTAAATTTTTTTATTAAAATTATTTATTTTTTATTGCAAATACTTGTTGATGCTACTACAATATCTAATAAACTTATCTTAAAGGGGTGAGAAAATTGAATTTTTTTATATTCTACTTGCAATTAACTTACTAATTAGTTCATTTTATGATATTATATCAAAAAATTCTAGTAATTTTGCCTTTATAAATTGTTCTTTTATTATAGGAATGTTCTATTTTCTAGCAGGCGCCTTATGTTATGTGTGGGAAAAAGGATTTTTTAATATAACTTTATTTTCATTTAACAAAATAAATAAAGAAATACAAAAAAGAAAGGGATTCTTAATAGATGAATACAATGTTACTTTAGATGATTACATATATAAAAAAAATAAATTTTTCTTAACTAATAACTTACTAATCTGTGGAGGATTGATATCAAGTTTGTGTATTATAATAAGTTTTTATACATATAAATAAATAAAAAAAGGGGAATATTATGTTTCGCTATATAATGAAACGTATCAGTTATATGTTTATAACTTTATTTATTGTCATCTCAGTAGTATTCTTTTTAGTTAGACTTCTTCCAGGTACTCCATTTAATGAACAAAAACTAAATGCAGAACAAATCGCTCAACTTCAAGCTCAATATGGATTAGATGATCCTGTTCCTGTTCAATATGTAAGGTATTTAACTGGAGTATTCCAAGGTAAATTAGGTATTTCATTTAAACAATCAGGTCAAACTGTTGAGGGTATTATAAAGCTTCGTATAGGACCATCTGCTATGCTTGGTGCACAAGCTTTAGTATTAGGTTCAGTTGTTGGACTTATACTAGGTATAATTGCTGCACTTAAAAGAAATTCAATTTGGGATTATTTATGTACTATATTATGTGTACTCGGTGTATCTGTTCCATCCTTTGTTGTTGCTGCAACATTACAATTATACTTAGGAGCAAAATTTAAACTTTTCCCAATAACTTGGGGTGTTCCATTAGGTTCTGATTTTAGATATATATGGACGATTTTACCATCAATAGCATTATCATTCTTTACTATAGCTAGTGTCGCTCGTTTCACTAGAACTGAATTAGTTGAAGTTTTAAATTCAGAATATATAGTTACAGCTAAAGCAAAAGGGTTAAGTAAATCTACAGTAATATTAAAACATGCTCTTAGGAATGCTTTAATACCTGTTATAACTGTTTTAGGACCATTAGCTGCAGGTCTTTTAACTGGTTCATTAGTTGTTGAAAAAGTTTTTGCTGTACCTGGTATAGGTGATTTATTAGTTAATGCAATAAATACTAATGACTTATTTATAATTTCAGGTGTAGCTATAGTCTATAGTGCATTCTATATAACAGTTATATTAATTGTAGATATACTTTATGGAATTATAGATCCTAGAATACGTTTGACAGGGGGTAATTAAGATGTTTGATAAAGTTATGATTGATGGACAACAAGTTGAACTAACTAAAGATATGTTTGAAATGACTCCTGCAAATTTTGGAGATAATGAAGCTATTTCTAGACCAAGTTTAACTTTTTGGCAAGATGCAAGAAAAAGATTATTTAAAAATCCTGGTGCTGTTGCTGGATTAGTAATATTATGTTGTATTATTTTAATGGCAATATTTGCACCTATGTTTTCTAAATTTGATTATAAAACTCAAAATATAAGACATACAAAAGTTCCACCAAAGATGCCTATAGTCTCTTCTCTAGGCATTATGGATGGAAAAAATTCAGATGGTGTTGATGTGTATGAAGAAAAAGGAATTGAAGAAACTTATCTATTCGGTACTGATGCTCTAGGTCGTGATATATGGACTCGTACTTGGACTGGTGCAAGAGTTTCTTTATTTATAGCTCTACTTGCTGCTGTATTTGATCTTCTTATAGGAGTTACATATGGTGGTGTATCTGCTTACTATGGTGGTAGAGTGGATATTATCATGCAGCGTATTATAGAAATAATATCAGGTATTCCAAGCCTTGTTATTGTTACACTGTTTATAATGGTATTTGAGCCTGGTATTATGTCTATATCTATGGCTATGGCAGTATCTGGCTGGACTGGAATGGCTAGAATTGTTCGTTCTCATGTATTAAGACTTAAAAATCAAGAATTCGTTTTAGCTTCAAAAACTTTAGGTTCTTCTGATGTTAGAATTATACTAAAGCACCTTTTCCCTAATATTGTTGGAAATATAGTTGTTGCAACAATGTTCTCATTACCTAGTGCAATATTCTATGAAGCATTCTTAAGTTTTATAGGTTTAGGTCTTCAACCACCTTATGCATCTCTTGGAGTTCTTATAAATGAAGGATTCCAAGCATTACAAAACTATCCATATATGATGTTTATACCATCTATTGTAGTTTGTTTATTAATATTCAGTTTAAACTTACTAGCAGATGGTCTAAGAGATGCTGTTGACCCTAAAATGCGTAATCAATAATAAGTAAGGGGGAGAGTTTATTGGAAAAATTACTTGAGGTAAAAAATTTATGTGTTAATTTTGGTACTTACGGTGGAGAGGTTCAAGCTGTAAGAGGAGTTACATTCGATTTACATAAAGGAGAAACACTAGCTATAGTTGGTGAATCTGGTTCTGGTAAATCTGTTGCTTGTAAAACTATAATGAGAATACTTTCATCAAATGGATATATAAAAAATGGTCAAATATTATTTGATGGTAAAGATTTAACTAAAATAAGTGAAAAAGATATGGAAAAAGTTAGAGGTAAAGATATTGCAATGATATTCCAGGACCCTATGACTTCTCTAAATCCTACTATGACTATAGGGAAACAAATAATGGAACCTATTATAAAGCATCAAGGCTTTAGTAAAGAAGATGCTAAAAAAAGAGCAATAGAACTTATTGAATTAGTTGGAATATCTGATGCAGAAAAAAGATTTAAGCAATATCCCCATCAATTTTCTGGTGGTATGAGACAACGTATTGTAATAGCTATATCTTTGGCTTGTAACCCAAAAGTATTAATTGCCGATGAACCTACTACTGCTCTTGATGTTACAATTCAAGCTCAAATATTAGAACTTATAAAAGATTTACAAGAAAAAACTGGTGTAGCAGTTATCTTCATAACTCATGACCTTGGAGTAGTTGCTAATGTGGCTGATAGAGTTGCAGTTATGTATGCTGGAAAAATTATAGAATACGGAACTTCTGATGATATATTCTATGACCCTAAACATCCTTATACTTGGGGACTTTTAGGATCAATGCCTACATTAGACATATGAGATAATGATTTATATAATATACCTGGAACACCTCCAGACTTAATGAATCCACCTAAAGGAGATGCATTTGCACTTCGTAGTGCATATGCTATGAAACTAGATCATTTAGTAGAACCTCCTATGTTCAAGGTTAGTGATACTCACTATGCTGCTACATGGCTTTTACATCCATTGGCTCCGAAAGTTGAGAAACCTATAAACATAGGAAGAAAGATGGTGAATATAAATGAGTAGAAAAATATTATTAGAAGTTAAAAATTTAAAGCAATACTTTCCTTTAGGTAGAAAAGGTGTTGTAAAAGCAATAGATGATGTATCTTTTCATATATATGAAGGTGAAACATTTGGATTAGTTGGAGAATCTGGTTCTGGTAAATCTACTACTGGACGAACTATAATACGCTTATATAACCCAACTAGCGGGGAAGTTATATTTGATGATAAAGTAATATCTCATAAAAAACTTCCTAAAGATGATAAATTATATGTTAATAAAAATATGCAAATGATATTTCAAGATCCAATGGCATGTTTAAATCCACGTATGACTGTTATGGACATAATAGCCGAAGGTCTAGATATACACGGTATATATAAAACTAAAGAAGAAAGAACTAAGAGAGTCTATGAATTATTAAAAACTGTTGGACTTAATGAACAGCACGCTAATCGATATCCACATGAATTCTCTGGTGGCCAAAGACAACGTATAGGTATTGCTCGTGCATTAGCTGTTGAGCCTAAGTTTATAATAGCTGATGAACCTATTTCAGCTCTTGATGTTTCTATACAAGCTCAAGTTGTTAATCTTCTTAGAAAATTACAAAAAGAAAATGGTCTTACATACTTATTTATAGCTCATGACCTTTCAATGGTTAAGTATATAAGTGATCGTATAGGTGTTATGTATAAGGGTAAATTAGTTGAATTAGCATCTTCAGATGATTTATATGAAAATCCACTACATCCTTATACTAAATCACTTTTATCAGCTATACCTCTTCCAGATCCTGATTATGAAAAAACTAGAAAACGTATAAAATATAACCCTAGTATTCATAACTATTCTACTGAAAGTCCTGAGTGGATTGAAATAAGACCTGGTCATTTTATATATGCATCTAAATCAGAGTTAATTAATTATGAAAAAGAATTAAGTGCTAATGAATCAAATGCTTAATATATATAAATAAAAGCCATATCTAATTATTAGATATGGCTTCTTAAATTTATTCAAAATATTTTTTTAAGAATTTTCCAGTATAAGAACCTTCAACTTTAGAAACTTGTTCAGGCGTTCCAGTAGCAATTATTTTTCCTCCGTTATCTCCACCTTCTGGACCTAAATCAATTATATAATCACAAGTTTTTATCACATCTAAGTTATGTTCTATAACTACTATACTGTTACCTGTATCAGCTAGTTTTTGAAGAACATGAATTAACTTATCTACATCAGCCATATGAAGACCTGTTGTTGGTTCGTCTAGTATATATAAAGTTTTTCCAGTTGGTCTTTTGCTAAGCTCTGTAGCTAACTTTATTCTTTGTGCTTCTCCCCCTGATAACTGTGTTGATGGTTGTCCTAACTTAATATATGAAAGCCCAACATCCATTAATGTTTCTAATTTTCTTTTTATATTTGGTATGTTTTCAAAGAATTTAAGGGCTTCTTCTACATTCATATCTAATACATCTGCTATAGTTTTATCTTTATATTTAACTTGTAGGGTTTCTCTATTATATCTTTCTCCTTTACATACCTCACAAGGCACATAAACATCAGGTAAAAAATGCATTTCTATTTTTATTATACCATCACCTTTACAAGCTTCACATCTACCACCTTTTATATTGAAACTAAATCTCCCTTTTTGATATCCTCTAGCTTTAGCCTCGTTAGTTGATGCAAATAAATCTCTTATCATATCAAATACACCAGTATATGTTGCTGGATTAGAACGAGGAGTTCTTCCTATTGGACTTTGGTCTATGTTGATTATTTTATCAATATTTTCTATACCTTTTATTTCCTTATGCTTTCCTGGTCTATCTCTAAGTTTATTTATTTTACTTGCTATACCTTTATATAATATATCATTTATTAATGTACTTTTTCCTGATCCTGATACCCCAGTTATACAAGTAAATTTACCTAAAGGGAATTTTACATTTATATTTTTTAGGTTATTTTCATTAGCTTTAACTATTTCTATAAAGTTTCCATTTCCTTCTCTAGTTGTTTCTGGTATTTTTATTTCTTTTTTTCCACTTAAATACTGACCTGTTATCGAATTTTGATTATCTAATATCTCATCCAAAGTACCTTGAGCAACTATTTGTCCTCCATGTACTCCTGCACCTGGACCAATATCAACTATATAGTCACATTCTCTCATTGTATCTTCATCATGTTCTACAACTATAAGTGTATTACCTATATCAGTTAGATGTCTTAATGTTTTTATAAGTCTATCATTATCTCTTTGATGAAGACCTATACTCGGTTCATCAAGTACATATAAAACTCCAACAAGTGCAGAACCTATTTGAGTTGCAAGTCTTATACGCTGTGCTTCTCCGCCCGATAATGTACCTGCTTTTCTAGATAAATTTAAATAATCTAAACCAACATCTCTTAAGAAAATTGCTCTTCCTCTTATTTCTTTTAGTATTTCATGTGCTATAAACTTTTGTTTTTCACTTAAGTTTATATTTTCAATATATTCTACAAGCTCATTAACAGAAAAATCTGTAACATCCATTATATTTTTTCCGTCTACTAAAACAGATAATACTTCTTTTTTAAGTCTTGCTCCTTTACATTTTGGACAAGGGGTTTCAGACATATATTCTTCAATTTTATCTCTAGCTTGTTCAGAGTTAGTTTCATTATATCTTCTAGTTAAATTAGGTACCACACCTTCAAAGTAAGCTTGATATTCTCTTCTACCGCCATATTTTGATTCATATATAAATTGCACTATAACATTATTAGTTCCATAAAGCAGCTCATGTACAAATTCTTCAGGTAAATCTTTAATTGGAGTTTCTATTGATACACCAAAGTGATTTGCTAAACTTTGAACCATTTTACTATAATATGTATCATCATTTACACCTACAGAACCCCATGCTGCTATTGCTCCTTGTTTTATAGATAAATCTTTATTTGGTATTACTAAATCAGGGTCAACTTCTTTACTTTCTCCAAGCCCATTACAAGTTTCACAAGCTCCAAATGGTGCATTAAATGAAAACATTCTTGGAGATAGTTCTTCAATTCCTATTCCATGTTCTGGACATGCAAACTTAGTTGAATAAAGTATTTCTTCTCCATCTATTATTTGAGCTATAACAAGCCCATCAGATAACTTTACTGCAGTTTCTATTGAATCTGTAAGTCTAGATTCTATTCCATCTTTGATTACTATTCTATCCACAACAACTTCTATATTGTGCTTTTTATTCTTACTTAAATCTATTTCATCAGTAACCTCGTAGTTTTCTCCATTTACTCTTATTCTAACAAATCCTTCTTTTTTAATATTTTCAATTAGTTTCTTATGAGTACCTTTTTGCCCTCTAACTACTGGTGATAGTATTTGTAGTTTCGTTCTTTCTGGAAGCTCAATTATTCTATCTACTATTTCTTGTATAGTCATTTGACTTATTTTTTCTCCACATACAGAACAATGTACTTCCCCTACTCTAGCAAACAATAGCCTTAAATAATCATAAATCTCTGTAACAGTACCTACTGTCGAACGCGGATTTTTAGATGTTGTCTTTTGATCTATAGATATAGCTGGAGATAATCCTTCTATATATTCTACATTTGGTTTTTCCATTTGACCTAAAAACTGCCTAGCATATGCAGATAAACTTTCAACATATCTCCTTTGACCTTCTGCATATATAGTGTCAAATGCTAATGACGACTTACCAGAACCTGATAATCCAGTAAATACTATAAATTTATTTCTTGGAAGTTCTAAGTCTACGTTTTTTAGGTTATGCTCTTTTGCACCTTTTATTATGATTTTATCTTCCATTTAACAATTTATCCTTTCCTCTAGTTGTTTTATTTTATCTCTAAGCTCTGCTGCTCTTTCAAATTGTAAATTTTGAGCAGCTTCCATCATTTCAGCTTGAAGTATTGTTATATTTTCTTTTATTTCTTCTATATTATCCGTCTCTTTTATTCCATAAATAGTTTCTTCATCTGCAGCTACTGTAGCTTCTATAGAATCTCTTACTTTCTTTTTAATTGTTGTAGGTGTTATATTATGTTCTTCATTATATAACATCTGTATTTCTCTTCTTCTTATTGTCTCAGCTATAGCACTTTCCATAGATTTAGTTATCTTATCTGCATACATTATAACCTTACCTTCTGAGTTTCTAGCCGCTCTACCTATTGTTTGTATCAAAGATGTCTCAGAACGTAAAAATCCTTCTTTATCTGCGTCAAGTATAGCAACTAATGAAACCTCCGGTATATCTAAACCTTCCCTAAGTAAATTTATACCAACTAGTACATCAAACTTCCCAAGTCTTAAATCCCTTATTATTTCTACTCTTTCTAAAGTATCTATATCTGAATGTAAATATTTAACTTTAATTCCTATTTCTTTTAGATAATTAGTTAAATCTTCACTCATTTTCTTAGTAAGAGTAGTTATTAAAACTCTTTCCTCTTTTTCTATTACTTTATTTATTTCAACTACTAAGTCATCTATTTGATTATTTATAGGTCTGACTTCAACAATAGGATCTAGTAATCCTGTTGGTCTTATTATTTGCTCTGCTATAGTTGTTGAATGCTCTAATTCATAAGGTCCTGGTGTAGCTGTTACAAATAGTATTTGATTAATATTCTCTTCAAATTCATCAAAGTTTAATGGTCTGTTATCATAAGCAGAAGGTAATCTAAATCCATTATCTATAAGAGATGCTTTTCTTGATCTATCTCCAGCATACATACCTCTAACTTGAGGAACAGTTACATGCGACTCATCTATTATTATTAAATAATCATCTGGGAAAAAGTCCATTAATGTATATGGTTTTTCTCCTGGTTTTCTTCCAGTTATATGTCTTGAGTAGTTTTCTATACCTTGGCAGAAACCTATTTCTTTAAGCATTTCTATATCATATTTAGTTCTTTGTTCTATTCTTTGAGCTTCTAGTAATTTATCATCACCTTTAAATGATTTTACTCTTTCCTCTAGTTCTTTTTCTATTTCAATAACAGCTTTTTCAACCCTCTCTGGCGTTGTTACATAATGAGATGCGGGAAAAATAACAACATGATTTCTAGTTCCTACAATTTTTCCTGTTACATAATCTATTTCAGTTATTCTATCTATTTCATCACCAAAAAATTCAATTCTTATAGCTCTTTCATCATTATTAGCTGGGAATATCTCTAATATATCTCCTCTTACTCTAAAAGTACCACGCGTAAAGTTTATATCATTTCTTTCATATTGTATTTCTATTAGCTTCTTTATGATATCATCTCTATCTCTTTCCATTCCTGGTCTTAATGATAACATAAGTTTTCTATAATCTTCTGGGTCCCCTAGTCCATAAATACAAGATACAGATGATATTATTATTACATCATCTCTTTCTAGTATTGCTGCAGTTGCTGAATGACGTAGTTTATCAATTTCATCATTTATACTTGCGTCTTTCTCTATATATGTATCACTATGAGCTACATACGCTTCTGGTTGATAGTAATCATAATAGCTTACAAAATATTCAACTGCATTATTTGGAAAGAATTCTTTAAACTCACTATAAAGTTGAGCTGCTAAAGTTTTATTATGAGCAAGTATTAGTGTTGGCATTTTTACTTCTTGTATTATATTAGCCATTGTAAATGTTTTTCCCGACCCTGTAACCCCTAATAGTGTAGAGTATTTTTCATTATTATTTATAGCATTTACTATAGATTTTATAGCTTGTGGCTGATCTCCTGTTGGTTTAAAATCTGACTTTAATTCAAAATCCAAATATCTCACTCCTTAATCCGAACGTATTTTCTAATAAATGTAATTATATCATAAAATTAACTTCACTTATATCAGTAACAATATATTTACTTATTTATTCTATATATGTTTTTACATATTTTACCCAATATATATCATTTTGAACCTTATTATATTTATTTATTAATAATATCTATTATATTTAGTATTTATACATAAATTAAAAGACCTCTATAAGTATAGAGGTCTTTTAATTGGGGGAGATTGAGTAATTTACTATTAAGTTTTACAATATAATTATTTCCAATCTTATAAATTATATACACTATTTTCTAAAAAATATAATAATTTAATAATATCCAGATATATTATATTTTTACAAATAAAAAAAAGATTACGTGGCTACGTGCTACTCTCCCAGGCGGTTGCCCACCAAGTACCATTGCCGCTAAAGAGCTTAACTTCTGTGTTCGGTATGGGAACA